>JAAYXG010000001.1 GCA_012516015.1 Lysobacteraceae bacterium
CAAGTGGGGGCGGATCGGTCTTGCAGCGATGCCCCGCGAATATCCCTCCCAGTTTCAGTCTTTACGCGTGACCAGCATTCCCCTCGTTCAGCTCTCGCACTGTTCGGTCATTTTCGACGGCACGGCGGCCCTCGACGACGTGAGCTTCTCCGTCGGGCGCGGGGAACGCTGGGCGCTGATCGGACCGAACGGTTCGGGCAAGACGCTTCTGCTCAAGATGATCAGGGGCGATGTGTGGCCGACGCCGACCGGGCGGGAACAGCGCATCTACGCGCTCTCGGGCGAGCCTGCGCGGACGCCCGCCGGCAGCAAGGAGCTGATTGCCTATATCGGACCCGAGCGTCAGGACAAGTATGTCCGGTATGGGTGGGACTTGAGCGTCGAGCAGGTCGTGACGACCGGTCTTTTCGACGAGGACATTCCGCTCACGAAACCGAGCGGCGCGCAGCGCGCCCGCGTGGAGCGGGTGATGAAACGCTTCGCCCTGTGGGGTTTGCGTCACCGTCGCATACTGAAGCTGTCGTACGGTCAAAGACGCCTGGTGCTCATCGCCCGCGCGTTCGCTAGCGAAGCGCCATTGTTGTTGCTCGACGAAGTCTTCAACGGTCTCGATGAGCGCACACGCGAAAAGTTACGCACCGCGTTGGAAGCGCCGAGAGCAGGACATAGCTGGGTGCTCACGACGCATCGGCCCAAGGAGCTGCCGCGTAACGTCACGCATGTGGCGTTCATGGATCGCGGAAGAATCGTGCATTCGGGAAAGGCGGATGCCCCCACTCCAACCCTCACCCGCAAGACTCCGGAGGGAGCTCGGGTCCGTACCGCGAAGAACCAAGTTCCCTCCCCTGCGAAGCGGGGGAAAGTTAGGGAGGGGGCGCAAGTTCCCGCTCCTGCAAAGCGTGGGAGGTTTGGGGTGCGCGCATCGTCTCCTCTCATTCGCCTGAAAGACGTCACCTTGTATCGCGACTATCGCCCGGTGATCCGCGATCTGAACTGGACGCTCGACAGAGGCGAGCACTGGGCGATTCTTGGCCCGAACGGCTCCGGCAAATCGACGCTGCTGAGCCTCCTTTACGGCGATCTTCATCCCGCGCTCGGCGGCAGCATCGAGCGTGCGGGCGCGCCGTTCGGAACCCCGATCGAGGAGTGGAAGCAGCGTGTCGGCTGGGTCTCGCCCGAGTTGCAAGCCGATCACTACGGTGCGAAATCGATCGAAGAGATCGTCATCTCGGGCTGCTACTCGAGCGTCGGCCTCAACGAAGTGCCGACACGAGGCGATCGCGCAGCGGCGCGTCGCTGGATGAAGTTCTTCGATCTCGATGCGCTAGCCGCGCGAGGCCCGCGCCAGGTCTCGTACGGTCAGATGCGTTTGACACTATTCGCGCGCGCAATGATCAACGAGCCTGAGCTGCTCCTTCTCGATGAGCCTTGCACCGGGCTCGACGCAGAGATCCGCGAGCAGGTCCTCGCCGTGCTGCAACGACTGGCTGAGAGCGGCACGCAGATCGTGATGGCCGTCCATGATCCGGAAGACATCATTCCGGCGGTCAAGCAGGTCTTGGAGATCCGACGCGGGGGGAAGACGCGGCAGCGGCGGTGGTGACGGGTAAGCGCAGTCGACAGTCGACAGCCAGAGCTGCTACTCGCAGGCGAAGTCCATGTCGTCAGCTCAGTCTCTAGCTGTGACGGTGTGCTGTTGGCTGTGAGGTGTAGCCGTAGTCTATAGCTCTGGCTTTGGTTCGGGCTGTGGACTGTAGACTGTACGCTGTAGACGGTCCGAATGAGCGGATCTCATTCAGACCTGCACCTCTGCCTCATACACGATCACCGCATCGCCGACGATGCGAACCGACTGGGCCACCTTCCCCGAGGTTTCGACTTCGACGTCGACGACGCCGTCGCGGCGGACCCATCGACCTTGGTGGCCGCGGAAGGCGACTCGTCCGTTCGTCGGCGTGATGAGCCCATGATCGATGAGATACACGCCGAGCATGCCATGCGCGTTGCCGCTCACGGGATCCTCGGGAATGCCTAGCGCGGGGCAGAACATGCGCGAAATCGTGCCGATGGCGCCGTTCGTCTTCGTCAGCGCGAAGACGAAATAACCCTCCGCGCCGACGTGCGGCGTCAAGCGTGCGAGCTCCTCGAAGTCGGGTTTGAGCGAGCCCAGCAAGTCGGGCGATTTGAGCCCGATGAGCAGGCGATTGCTGCCCTTCGTCAGGATCTGCAGCGGACAGTCGATGTGCAAGCTCGGGCTCGAGATGCCGAGCGCGTTCAACACTTGTCGCCGATGATGATCTGGGACCGTCGGCCCGAGCATCGGCGGGCTTTGCGTGATCGCGATACGGTAGTCGCCGTCGACTTCGTTCACCTCGATCTCGACGATGCCGGCCCCCGTTCTTTGTCGCAGCTTGCCCGGTTTCGGCCCGAACGTTTTTGCATACACGTACTGAGCGGCGATCGTTGCGTGCCCCACGAACGGGACCGGATGACGCGGCGTGAAGAATTTCACCTGCATGTCGTGATCGTTCGCCTCCGCCTCGAGAAGGAAGGCGGTCTCGCCGTTCACTTCCGCGGCGATCGTTTGCATTTCCTCCTCGGACAAGTCGTCTGCATTCAGCACGACGATGGCGGGGTTGCCGCGAAAGCGTTGACGCGTGAACGCATCGACGTGGAATAGCCGGCAGTGGCGCTGGCCCATGAAGAGAAACCCTCCAGTAGCGTGAGAAGTGCACGATGGCGGAAGCGCGCGCGAAGCGCAAGAGAGGCGAGGGGCTTGGGGCGTGGCAGGAGAGGAGTCTCGTGCGTACGCTTTTTTCTCTTAGTCCTGCCCACACCCCAAACCCCATGCCCCACACCCCGCGCGCATAGCGTATACTCCGCCTCGCCTAAGGGGTGGCTCACAAGAGAGCCTGAGATGCCGAGTGCGATATCGGTCGATATCGCTGATCGGTGAACCCGTTGAACCTGATCCGGTTAGTACCGGCGTAGGGAGCAGGTCGTGCGAGCTCGTTCGCGTTTTGATTCCACTGCTTTCGCTTCGCTTGTCACCGGATCTTCTGCAAAGGAGATCTGGCCATGTTTCGTGTTCGTTTGAGTGCTGCTCCGCTCGTCGGAGCGGCGATGATTTCGCTCGCCTACGGCGCAGAACCGATCGATGAGATCGTCGTGACGGCGACGTTGCGCGAGCAAGCGCTGTCCGATGTGCCTGCGAGCGTGACCGTCATCGGTCCCGAAGTGACCGGCGCCGCCGGGCGTCAGCATATCGAGGATGTGATTGCACTCGTGCCCAACCTGCATTGGGCGGCCGGCAGCTCGCGCCCCCGCTATTTCCAAGTGCGCGGCATCGGCGAGCGCGAGCAATACGAGGGCGCGCCGAATCCCTCGGTCGGCTTTCTCATCGACGATATCGATTTCAGCGGCATCGGCATGGCGGCGACGCTGTTCGATGTCGGACGCATCGAGGTGCTGCGCGGACCGCAGGGGGCGCGCTTCGGCGCGAATGCGCTCGCCGGTTTGATCGTCGTGCAGGGCAACGAGCCGGAGAAGGTCGCGGGCTATTCCGTGGAAGCGGGCGTCGCCGAGTTCGGTGCGCTTTCGACGGGGTTCGTTGCGACCGGGCCGATCGAATCGCTCGATTCGTCCTGGCGCTTGTCGGTCCAGCGGCAGAAGGGCGACGGTTTCATGCGCAATGCCTATCTCGGGCGCAAGGACACGAACGATCGCGACGAGCTCACGGGCCGCGCGAAGTGGCGCTGGGAGGCGAGCGAGGACACGGTGCTCGACGTCACGCTGCTGCACGCCGATCTCGAAAACGGCTACGACGCGTGGGCGATCGACAACTCGCGGGTGACGCTCTCGGATCGCCCGGGGGAGGATTCGCAACGTGCGACCGGCGCGTCCGCGCGTCTCACGACGCGCGCGTGGTTGGGTCACACGTTGACCGCCATCGCGTCCTACCTCGATTCGAAGAGCCGCAACAGCTTCGATGCCGATTGGGGCAATGCCGAAAGCTGGAGTCCCTACACGTACGATTATTTCCAGAGCGTGGATCGCGACCGCACGACGGGCAGCGTGGAGGTCCGACTCGCATCGGATGAGGCTCAAGAAGCGGGGGACATGGCCTGGCTCGTAGGCGTGTACGCGCTGCAGCTCGATGAGGACGGGCGCGATCGCTTGACGGGTGTCTACGCCGATCCGTTCGATCCGGCGTGGGACGGCACGAGCGACGATCTGCTTGCGAGCGCGTACGAAGCAACGAATCTCGCCATGTTCGCGCAACTCGATCAGCAACTGACCGAGCGTGTCCGCTGGTCGCTCGGATTACGCTTCGAGCAGCGCGATGCCGAGTATCGCGATACGGGCTCGGTCGGCGGCGCGCCGCAAGTTTCCGACCTCTCGTCGCGAGATCGCATGCTCGGCGGCGCGCTGTCGTTGAGCGCGGATGTGTCCGACCGTTCGACGGCTTACGTTTCGCTCTCGCGCGGTTACAAGGCGGGCGGCTTCAACTTGGGAGCGATTCCCGATGAGGTGCGCAGCTTCGATCCCGAGTATCTGTGGAATCTCGAATCGGGCTTGAAGTCGTACTTCGCCGACGGACGCGGCTATGTGGACGCCGCGGTCTTTTATCAGTGGCGCGACGATCTGCAAGTCCGTACCGGACGCCAGCTCGATCCGATGAATCCCGGCACGTACGTGTTCGTGACGGGAAATCTCGCGAGCGGCTACAACGCGGGCGTGGAAGCAAGCCTCAGATACAACTTGACGCCTGCGTTGACGCTCGGCGGCACGCTCGGCTTGTTGCGCACGAAGGCCTCGGGCGGCGTTTCGGAGGACGGTGCCGCAGCGCCTTCGCGCGAGCAGGCTCATGCGCCGGAGTACTCGGCTTCGCTCTTCGCCGACTGGCGACATCCGAGCGGCTTTGCGGCCCGCATCGATGTCAGCGCGAAGGACGACTTCTACTTCGACGTGCCGACCGATCACGACAAGCGCGCGAGCGCGTACGCCATCGCGAACCTGAAGCTCGGTTACGAGCGAGACCAGTGGAGCGCGTTCTTGTGGGTCAAGAACCTGTTCGACGAGGAGTATGCGACGCGCGGCTTTTACTTCTACAACGAGCCGCCATTCTATGAGAAAGCACTCTACACCCAGCTCGGCGAGCCGAGGCAAGTGGGAGTGACGTTCTCGTGGCGGATGCCGTAGCCGGCGCTGCCGTTTGTCTACAGTCTGCAGCCAGACCGGGAATCCGGAGCTTAGCGTCTCTGGCTGGAGTCTGTAGTCTGTCCGCTGTAAGCAAGAGAGACACATATGCGTACTGCCGTCGAAATCAGTCTTTATCCGCTCGACTCCGACTTCATTCCTGCGATCAAGTCGTTCATCGATCGATTGAATACTTATCCCGAGCTCGAGGTGACGACGAACGCGATGAGCACTCAGATCGCGGGCGAGCATCATCGGCTGTTCGAGATCCTAGCGAAGGAGACCGCCTCCACGTTCGGTGAGCCCGGTCGCAAGGTGTTCGTGATGAAGGTGCTTGGAGGCGGGGAGACCCACGACCCATGACCTCGCTACTCGACGAACTCGCGAAGATCTCGCCCATCGAAGCCTTCGCCGCTTTACTAGGCCTAGGCTACTTGCTGTTGGCCGTGCGCCGGAATCTGTGGTGCTGGTTCTGCGCGTTCGTCAGCACGTCGATCTATCTCGTGTTGTTCGCGCAGGCGAAGCTGTACATGCAATCGGCGCTGCAGGTGTTCTACTTGGCGATGGCGATCTACGGGTACCTTGAATGGCGGCGGGGACGATCGGAATCGGGCGAGGTGTTGATTCGATCGTGGCCGTTCAGAATGCATGCGCTCGCGCTCGGAGGTATTGCGCTCGCCACTGTCGTGAACGGCTGGCTCTTGGCGCAGTCGACGGACGCGGTCGCACCGTACGTCGATTCGTTCGTGACGTGGGGCAGCGTCGTGACCACCTGGATGGTGGCGCGTCGCCTGATCGAGAATTGGCTCTACTGGGTCGTGTTCGACAGCGTTGCGGCCTACCTCTACTTCACGCAAAACTTGCCGGCGACGACGTTGCTGTTCGTGCTGTACGTCGGAATCGTGATTCGCGGGTATGTGAAGTGGCGGAAGCAGCAGCGGCTGCAGGTCGCGGCGGCGCTTGTGTAGCTGCAAGAGGCAGGGTGAGCTGAGTCGGCTCGAGGCAGCGAGCTCCTTCTCTGTCCGCCAACTGTCAACCGTCTACTCGTCGAGCGAGCGTGCCGAATGAAGATGAAACCGCCCGAGGTGATCGCAGCCGCTGCGTTGGGAGTAGGTACGAGTGCCATCCTTTCCGTCGAGCAAATCAAGCACGGGCTCACGAACGACAGTTGGCGGGTGCGGACGGAACGCGATGCCGTCATCGTGCGCGCGAGCAATCGATCCGAAGAAACATTGCGAATAGACCGGATGAGCGAGGCGCGCGTGCTGGCGGCTGTCGCGGCTGCCGGGATCGGACCGGAAGTGCTCGTATGCGATCCTGCACGTCACGTGCTCGTGACGCGCGATCTCGGTCGAACATGGAGTGCTGACGATGCGCGTGTCGCCGGGAACATCGAGCGGATCGCGCGGCTGCTGCGTCGATTGCACGCATTGCCGGCGCCTACCGGCGTGCGCACGGTGGATCTCGTCGAGACGATGCGCGGCTACCTGAAGTCGTTGGACGAGAGGGGGCGGCAGACCGCAGCGACCGCGCAAAGAACGCGAGAGCGCGGCGAGCACGCGGCGTTGGCTCTACGTCAGCATGCCGTCGCCTGCTTGTGCCACAACGATGTCCATCATCTGAATGTGGTCGACGGCGATACGTTGCGACTGATCGATTGGGAGTACTCCGGGATCGGAGAGCCCATGTTCGATCTGGCCTCGATCTGCGTCTATCACCAGTACGATCGTGCCGAGCGCGAGCGCCTCTTGGATGCCTACGGCGCGGGCGTCGGCGCGACCGCGATCCATCGACTCGAGCTCGCCTGCTGGCTGTTCGACTACATTCGGGAGCTGTGGGGCGAGGTAAGGTGTCAGAAGGTGTAAGGTGTAAGGTGTAAGGTGTGAAGTGTGACGTGTAAGGTGTGAACCAGAAAGGAGCTGCGATCTCCGCGGACACCTCACGCGTCACACCTTTACACCTTACACTCTCACTCTACACCTTAGTGCACATCACACGAGTCCATGCGCATCTATCTCACCGACATCTACGGCACCGAGCACGTCATCGAAGGCCACCCCGGACGCAAGCTCATGGAGAGCTTGCGCGAGCACGAGTTCGGCGTGACGGCCAGTTGCG
>JAAYXG010000147.1 GCA_012516015.1 Lysobacteraceae bacterium
GAAAGTCGATCGCTACGTGTGGCTGGACCAAGGCTGGGGAGAAGGTCAGGCTTCCGCGGCGAGAGAGCGCTACTACTACACGCCACAGGGCACCTCGATGCCTCAAGGCGCAACGCTCGGCGCGATCCGCTATGACTGGTTCTTGCATCTCGAACGGCCGCTGTCGCGCGAGCGGTTTGCGGATCCCGATCATATGCGCCGCTTTCGTTTCATTGTCGATCCGGAGCCGACGCCAGCGAATCCGGATCACTTGCCTATCGGGTTTACACGGCGTTTCGAACCCGCGATCGGCGATTACGTCCTCGATGTCACGTGTGCGGCTTGCCACTCGGGCGAGTTGCACGTTACGAACAACGGTCAAAGGACCGCGATTCGGATCGATGGCGGCCAAGCAATGCATGCGCTTACCGATATGCAGCGAGGCAGCTTCGCACCCGAGTTGCTTGCCGCGGTCGTCAACACGGCGGCGAGCCCGTGGAAGTTCGATCGTTTCGCGCGGAAGGTGCTGAAAGACGACTATCCCCAAGGTAAGAAGGCGCTCAAGCGCGGGCTCCGTGCGAGCGTGTTCGCCATGCTCGGCGCCGAACAGAACAATCCGCTGCGCGGCCTCTATCCGGTGCGAGAAGGCTTCGGCCGCACGGACGCGCTCGGGCGCATCGGCAACACGGTCTTCGGCGATCATCTCGTCGAGGGCAACTATCAAACGGGCGATGCGCCGGTGAGCTATCCCTATTTGTGGAACATCTGGAAGTTCGATTGGGTGCAGTACAACGGCTCGGTCGCACAGCCGCTCGCGCGCAACATCGGCGAGGCGCTCGGCGTCGGCGCCGTCACGCCTTGGCTCAGTGCGACGGGGCGTCCGTTGCCGGTCGACGAGCGCTACCGGAGCTCCGTGCGAATCGCCGACCTGCATCGCATCGAGCATACGCTGCAAAAGTTGAAGCCGCCGCGCTGGCCCGAGGAATTGCTCGGACGTATCGATCGCGCGAAAGCAGCGCACGGTCGAGAGCTCTTCGAGACCTACTGCCAGGAGTGCCATGGTCCTCATGTCGCGACCGTGGCGGAGCAGGAAGCAACCGCGCCGTTGAAATCCTCTGCCGACGTCGCCTGGCGCATCGAGGTGATCTCGCTCGACCACATCGGGACGGACCCAAACGCGGCATTGCGGTTCGTCGAGCGGCGCTACGACTTGAGTCGCATGGGGTTGAGCGAGGCGGAGCTGGATCGTGCGCTGCGTCCGCTGTTGGTTCGCGCGCTCGTGCGCGACGTGAAATTCCGACTGCGGGAAGTCATCCGCTTGCGCGAGGAGAAACAGCTCCCGGTGGGTGCATTGCCTGCGCTGCTCGAACGTTATCCGGATCCCGACGCAGAACGCACGCCGCACCTGCCGAGCGCCCTGTTCGCGGAGATCGATGCGGAGCTCGGCGAGATCATCTCGCCTCTGCCGGTGGTCTCCGCCGGCACGTATGAGAGTCGACCGTTCTTCTGCGGATTGAAGTGTCACACCGAAACGCTGCTCGCGGCGCTTCGCTACGGAAGCGCGCACATCGACCGTCGCATCGCCGCGCTCGATGTGAAACACCTGAGCGAGGGGGCCGCGCTCAACGTCGTCGGCTTGCTCATCAAGGATCGCTTCTATGCGGACTACGGCATCGACTATCGCACGCAGCAATGCCTCGAAGGTTTCGGTACGCTCGATTTGCCGCAGGAGATTCAGGGTTACAAGCCGCGTCCGCTCGAAGGCGTGTGGGCGACCCCGCCGTATCTTCACAACGGCTCCGTTCCCACGCTCTATCAAATGTTGGTACCGCCGCACGAGCGCGATCAGAAATTCTTCGTGGGACGACGCGAATTCGATCCTGTGCAAGTGGGCTACGTGACGAAGCCCGCCGATGAAGACGATGACGATGGGTTCTGGCTCGATACGAGCATTCCGGGCAACCGCAACATTGGTCACGGGTTCGTCGCGGACGCGGAGACGTGGCGCAAACACCGCCAGGATCCCGAGGCGCATCCGCTGCCGCGCGGCGTGATCGGCCCCGAGCTCACGGAGGCCGAGCGTTGGGCATTGGTGGAGTACTTGAAGATTCACCGCGACCTGCCCGAAACGCCGGCGGACTATGCACCGCCAGAGTGCCGGCTCTGGGGGCAGACGTTGTGAACGAATCTCCTATTCGCAGACCACAAGATGGCCCGACGCTTGCGGCTCGATGCGGATCCTGCGATCCGTGAACGTCTCGACCACGAGTGCATTCGATCGTAGGTGCGCCGTGACCTGAGTCGTCACGAACGAGCCGCCGCCCGCGAGCGCGAGCGGCAGCAGCAACTGATCCGCCAAATATGGTCCGACCGGAGCGCTGGCGTTCAGGTAGGCTCGCGCCTCGAGCGCCGCTGCACGTGCAACCGCTTCCGCACGCTCGCCGCGCTCGCCGAAACCGGTGAACACTTCCGTGACGTTCGCGTGATCGAGTGTCAGCATGACCACGTTTCCCGGGCCCACGTCGTTCGGCAACGCATGCAAGGAGAGCTGCTCGGGCGACCACTCGAGCATTCGGCCTACCACAGCGAGCTCCCGCTCCGCGATGTGCATCGGCAATGCCGCGACATACGCATCGGCATGAGCTCGGCGCAGCGCACCGCGCTCGTGTAAATGGATGGGCCGCAGTGCGCTCGGCGCGATCCGCGCGCGGATCTCGCCGCCACCGCGCGGATAGAACCCATAGGCAAGGAGCTCCAGCTCGACGCGAGCACCCATGCGCGCAAGCAGCGGCAAGAACGCACGCTCGAGGAAGTGAAAGGGCGGCGACGCGCGATTGTGCGTTCCTCCGCTGATGCGAACCGTGCTCGGCTGATCCGCGAAGAGAAGCGGCGTCAACACCGTTTGGAGCACGAGCGTCGTGCTGCCCGCAGTCCCGATCGAAAACGTATGGTGCGCTGGCTTCAGTTTGCCGGGCCTGAAGATCAGCTCATGCGATCCGACCTCATCGCCCTCGATCTGTGCATCGCAGATTTCCGCGGCCGCGCGCACCGCGGCGAGATGCTGACGCCTCAGCCCGGGAGGACGGCGGTTCGCGCGAATCCGTGCGATGCGAAACGCTTGCTGCGTATGAATGGCGAGCGACAGCGACGAGCGCACGATCTGCCCGCCGCCTTCTCCTTCAGAACCGTCGATCAGGAGCACTGCTTTGTTGATTAGCCGTCGAGGGAAGAAAGGCCGCGAAGATAGCTGCCGGTGTCGGAATCGATTCTACTCGCATCTCTTTCTCATCTCTCCTTGGCGCGCTTTGCGAGAGATCCTCCATTCAATGTGCGACGAGAAGGAACACGCGACATTCACGATTGCGACGCCGCGTACGTACGGCTAGGGTGCGGGAATCGCTTACGCATGCGGTTCAATGATGACTACGCTCTTCGTGCAATCTCCGCCCCGCCTCGGTAATCAGTATCGAGACGATACGTTCTTGCGCGAGTATCTCCGACGCAGGCTGCCGGATGAGATATTGAAATCCATCGAAGGCGAGCTCGATGCCATGGGCGAGCTCGCCGGCGGTGAGCTCTATCGACTGCAGCTCGCCGATCGCCTGCACGAGCCCACGCTCACGCAGTGGGATCCGTGGGGCAATCGCGTGGACGAGATCGAGCTTTCGCCGTTGTGGCGGAAGGCGGCGCC
>JAAYXG010000148.1 GCA_012516015.1 Lysobacteraceae bacterium
AGCTCACGCTCTTGAGCGCCAATCTCGATGTAGATAACCACTGACCGGAGAGCCGTATGCGGGAGAACCGCCCGTACGGTTCGGAGGGCGGGGAGCAGCGATACTGCTCCCCGACCCCTATAGGCCTAGGCGCGCCGCGCCTTCGAATGAACCCTCTCGCGCCCGCAAGGGTGACGTAAGCGCGCACATTTTCCGTGCGCCCCTGCCAGCCTCCGCTATTGCTCTTCCGCTTCAGAATCCTCGCTCACTCGAAGCTCTCGCCACTCGGTTCGCTGAATCGCATCGCCCTGCGGGCCGAGTGCGGTGACGCGCCAGCGTAGCGGCGCTTCGCCCGGTTGCGCGAGCCAGCTTGGCGCCAGGTAGGTGCCGACGCCTTGTTGGAGAATCGCGGAATGCTTGATCACCGTGCCTTCCGCCACTTCGAGTCGGTACAGCATCGCGGAAGGGGTCTGCGACCAGCCGAACGTCAGCGGCTGATTCGCCGGCCACGGTGCGTGCGGTGCCGGCGTGAGCAGGCTCAACGTATGACTGTTCGCGCTTGGATCGAACGCGTTGCCGACGTAATAACGCAGCGGCGGAATCGGAAAGCCTGCGACGGCGCCGCTATGGACGATGCCGTCGCCGGCGCCGGCCAACGCGAGATTCGAATCGCCTTCCTTGTCGTTCGTCGCTTCGATTCGAAGCAGCAGGTGATACAGGCCCTCGATCTCAGTCGGTAAACGCTTCGGATCCGGACCCGGCAGCACGATCTTGCCGGTCGGCGGCAGGAAGACGTTGAAGCGCTCGAGCTGCGTATAGCGCCGCTGCAGCGCGCGCTCCTCCGGCGGCAGCGTCGCCTCCGTGAGCAGATCGCGCGATGACGGCGGGTCCTCGCCAGGCGAGACGATCTCCCATCGGCCTTTCAAGCGGCCGGAGCCGTTGTAACGAATCTCGGCTTGCACGGGCGGGGCGATCTCGCCTTGTTGCAAGGCAGGCGCCGCGCGCTCGACCGCGAACGACAGCCGCACATCGAGCAGCGCGAGCGGCACGCGCGCGCCGCCGCCGGCGAGCCGACACGTGACGAAGACATACTCGTCGGGTCCGCCGGTCGTCGAGACGAAGCGGCGCACGTAGTAGAACGCGGAGTGCTCGCCGCGCTCGGCCGCTTGCCAAGCGCGTCGAGCGACCGACGGCGGGATCGACATGATGTCCGTGAACGTCGTCGCGTCCGCGTTCAGACGCGATTGATCAAGACGAATCGGCAAGCGTCCGTAGATCGTCGAGGGGTCGCATTTGAAGCCGATGTCCGGCGCCGCCGGAATCAGCTCGCCGCACCACGTCGCTTCGACCGGGAGCTGTTGCTGCAGATCGCCGAAGGTGATGAAGACGGTCGTGGCACCCTGCGCATTGACGTTGACGCCGTTCGGATCGCGACTGATCGCAGCGGCGGATTGCGTGAAGAAGAACGCGATCGCAAGCACGACGAGGGTCGTCGCGCGCGGGACGAGCCGATCCGGCAGGGCGATGCGAGTACGTTCGATTTGGCTGAAGCGGGCTTGCATTGCGACTCTCATTGCATGCTGAAGTTGATACCGCCGATCACGATGCGCGTACGATTGCTGCTGTCGAATCCGAACAAGCGATCGTACGCGCTGAAGTCGAGATCCGAGTAGCGCACGAAGATCTGGCCCCCGACGCCTCGGCCTTCGCTCGTCTTCCAATGCAATCGATAGCTCAGATTGAGATCGAGGCTCGTGCTCTCGTTTTCATTCGTACGCGGCTGATCGAAGCTCTCGGTGAGCGCGACGCTGCCTGCGAAGTGCAGTGCCTTGGTGATGTTCCAGGCAAGGCCGAATCCGTAGTTTCGATTGCGGTCGAACCGTAGCGCTTCGACGCTGTAGCTGCGCTCGAAGCTCACGTCGAAGTTCACGTCGAGGCCCTCCAACAGCGACAGCGACAGATTCGCTCCGTGCAGCCGATGCTCGAAGTCGGCCTGCTCGCGTCCCGGTTGGCGGTTGTCTTGCTCGCTGAATTCGACGCGATAGCCGAACATCCACGCATTCCCTTGCCAGCTCGCGCTCGCGCCGTGGCGCGCGCTCACTTGATCCGGCACGTGCGATTCGTTGAACCCGGAGTTGATCGGCACGCCGGTCCCGAACTGGTGGGTGCGATCGAAGTTGTAGGAAAGGATCGGCAGCCAACGCGTCAACGCATTCGTTTCGACGAACAGGCTGCTGAGCGCGAGGCCGAGGCCGGCATTGCTGCGTCGGGTCTTCGTCGTGAGGACCGAAGGGAGATCGTCCAAGTTGTCTTCCGCGCGAGCGTGCGCGAGCTGTAGCTGCAGCGGCCCCAAAAGACCCGTCATCTCGATCACATTCTGATCGATGTCGGATTGCAGGAATGCGGCGACGGTTCGGTACTGCGGGTCGATGCGTTCGTGACGAAGCGCAAACGAGAGACTCGCGGCATGCCGACCCACGAAGCGGTTCTGCACCGCGTCCCAGTAGAGATCGACGTAGCGGGCGTCGCGCTCTTCTTCCCGGACGGGCACGACGTCGAGATCGAACGCGAGCGTGGGATCGAACGGGTTGTGAAAGCGACTGCGTGCAAAGCCCGCGTCGAATCGCAAGCGGCCGGATTCGGTCGAGCCCGCGGCGCGCACGCCCCATGACTGGCTCGTTTCCGCGTCGGTGATCGTGCCGGCATTGAAGGCAGAGCGCGGCAGCAGGGATCCGTCCAGATAATCCACATCGATGCTGAGCGCACCGGGGCGCGTTGGGACGAGCTGCCAGCCCAAGCCCGCGCTCAGAATGCGGTGATCGCTGCGCGCGAGACCGGTGATGTTGTTCCAGCCGACGATGCTGGTGCCGCTGAGCGCGGCGAACCGCGCGGCACCGCCCGCGCCGATCGGCGCACCGAAGATCGCTCCACGGCTCGCAAATCCGGGCATGAGATGACGATGCTGGCCGTGCGTGACGTGTCCGAGCTCGAAGTAGGTGCGCTGATCTTCCGGCCGATCGATCCGCAGCGAATAATCGGATAGATCGACGAGCGGCGCCTCGTCCCCTTCGTCTCCATAGCGCAATGCCTTTTCGCGTTCGCTCACGCCGAGCGTGTGTATGCGCGCTGCGAATCGCCAGTCGTTCTTCACGAGCGTGCCGTTCAGCATCAGATTCATCGACGCATCGTCGCTCGGCGGTACGCCTGCCCCCTCCGGCTCGAAGCGGTGGTCGAGCGTGCTCGTGCCTTGCGCATCGAGCTGCGGCGCGAAGCTCGCTTGTTCGAAACCGCGATCGGTCAGTACGCGCAGCGTCATCCGTGCGGCCTCGCGCCATTCGCCGTCGGGCGTGACGACGAAGACGGCGAGCTCGTTCTCGCCGGGCGGCAGCAGCATTGCCCGCGGCTGATACACGAGACTGCGATCGTACCATTCGAACAGATCGGTGAGATCGGTCGCGCCGATCAGCACGGCGAAACGGCCTTCGTCCGGCTGGAGCGGACGGCTCGGGGTCAAGCGAATCGATGCATCGCGCGGACGCCATTCGTCGGCACCGCTCTCGAGATGAACGCTGAGCTCGGCTCCGGGCTGCTGTGCGAATGCGGGTGCGCTTCCGAGCGCGCACGCGAGCGTCGTCGTGCAAGCCGCACGCAGAATGGATGAGCGTTTCATCGGCAGGCCCTCAAATTCGACGGGATGCCGGGCAGCACAGGCACGGGATCGGCTTGACGAGAGCAGCAGTAGCGCACGTCTTCCGGGAGCACGCGTGTGCCGGTCGGTGCGCAGTAGGCCGCGAACTCCACTTTCCCGGTGCTGTTCGGCTTGTTGAAATCGATGCGACGCGTCCAGTTGAGGCCGGCGCCCAGGCGCGCGAGCGCCTTGTTCCATTCATTCACGCATTTGCCGTCGTGCCCCGTCACGTAGTCGACGGGCCCGACCTGGCACGCCATGCCTTTCGGGTTGGCGAAGCAGCACTCGTCGTGTTCCCAACTGCCTGCATTGATTTGGCAGTGGCCCGCGGCACAGAGCGCGGTCGTCGGCAGGTTGTGCTGCGCGCCGCCGCACTGCGCGCCGAGCGCACCGAAGCAGTACTCCGTCTTGACCGGCACCCGCGGGAACGTCGACGGTGTGAGCTGTCTCGTCGGGCGCTCGACATTGCCTAACTGAAAGCTCGTCGGCGCAGGGGGTTCCGAGCTTTCGATGCGCGGATTGCCGGGCAGCGCCGTGCCGGGCGTGCCGGGCACAGTGCCGCACGTCTTCATTGTCGGAGCGGCTGGGAGCCGCATGGTGATCGACTCTTGCGCCGCCGATCCCACCTGATGCACGAGCACTTGGCCGTTCTGACCGAAATGCGCAGTGACCTGCACCGGGCCTGCGGGTACGTTGCGCAGGATCGCGATACCCGACGCGTTCGCCGTCGCCGAACCGTACTGAGTCGGTCGCTGCGCAGTGCCTGCGCAAACGGTCGTCGCGTTCGCAGGTTGGCCCGTCGGGGTCAATACGGTGACATGAAGATCGCCACCGTGAGCGACCGACGCGCACGACGCGGCGGCGATAGCGCACACGGTGAAAAGGGCACGCCGCGCGAGCGCAGTCGGCGCAAGAAAACGCATGGTCATGAACCGAGCTCCTGGCCGTTCGATCAGCGAAGAGGTAGTTGTTGGGTGATGCGCTTGCCGCCGCTCGTCACGACGATGGGCACGCGGCGCTTATCGAGCCTCGTGTACACGTGCTGCGGCACCGTCGCCGCGATGCGGGTGGGCGAGACGACGCGATACGGCACCGACGTGCCCGCGATCTCGACGCGCGTCACTTGATTCGAGGCGAAGTGCTCGCCGTCGATCGTAATTTCGACGCTGCCGCCCGGTGCAGGCTTGCTGCTCAACGTTCTCAGCACCGGCGCGACAGGCTGCGGCAGTTTCGTCGCAGGCTGGATGCCTTGCGGAATCGTCGCGGGTCGGGAAGTCGTGGCGCTCGCTGGGCGCCCCTGCGAAGTCAGTGCGCTCTGAGCCGACTTCGCACCGCCGGACGCCTGCACCGGCGGAAGATCTGTGCACCACAGTCGAAGCAGCGAGATGTACGAGCCGGATGTTCTGCTATTGAGTCCGGCGACCGCTTTGCCGTTAGGACACTCGACGGGTCCAGCCGGCTCTCCGCCGGAGCCGCCCTGTGCCGGTTGCCAGCGTAGGGAACCGTGAAGACCCTGCGTCGCGCTCCAACTCCGACACGCGAAGCTGACTTGATCGATGAACTCGCCGGCTCTCGCACGCATTGCCGTGACGACCTGACCGCTCGGGCAACGCACGGTTCGCACACTTCCTCCGGCGTAGTTGCCCATGACTTGTCCTTGCACCTGGCCTTGATGCTCGCCGTTCGCGCCCAGCGATGCGCATTCCACACGCACGGCATCGACGAGCGTTCCCGAGCGGATCTCCATGCCGACGACGTGCTTGCCGTCGGGGCAACGACTCGCGGGATTTCCGGTCATCGTGACCAGATTGAGGCCGGTGCTCTTACCGAGCCACGACGAATACCATTCATTCTCGGCGCGCGCGCTCGCCGTAAACGTAAGCCCCAAGACAAGCGCGCAGAGACCGCGCCGGATGAATGCGTGCATGGTGTTCTCCCCGACTGCGAGCCGCCTGGTTCTATTCGCGTGCGGCTCGATCGACGCGGAACGTAGCGGACGAGGAGATCGAAAGCCTGAGGAAGGCGTGATGTAGTGCTGAGGAGATCGTGAGGAAGCGCTAAGTCATTGTTTTTATCGCTTCGCGAGCGGTGGCCCGGTGGGGCACCAGCTCATGTCGAGCGGCTTGGCCAGAAGCGAGCTCGCGCGGGCCAGTATGGCTTCCGCTTCGCTCGTGCGCTGTGTGCGGGCGAAATGGCAGGCCCGCGCCGCGAGCGTCGGGGGGAACGCCGGCTGCCAAGTATCCGCGCGAGCGAGCAAGGATTCGATATCGCTCGACGCGGCGTCTTGAACGATCAGTAGGCGCGCGAGCTCCACGGCGAGAATTGCCTGAAGACGCTTGCCGCCGGCCCGTTCCGCGTGAGCGAGGGCGGCGCGGAGCGGCTCGACCGCTTGCTCGCGGCGCGCGCGCACCGCCCAACTCAGCGCCAACAGCCGGTGATCGCCGAGCGTCTGCAGTCGAGGCAGGAGCGGTCCCAAGTCGCTTTCGTCCAATTCCGCACGCGCGAGCTCGACCTCGAGCGTGAGCGCTTCGTCTTCGAGCTGCCGTGCGTGCGCAAGCGCGGCCTCCGCAAGCGCGCGCGCGTCGGCGGGCGCCGCGGCTTTCGTCACTTCGATCAGGCGCAACCCCGTGCGCGCAAGACCGGCCGGATTGCCGAGCTCTTCATATATAGAATATGCCGCGCGCAGATCGGCGGCGGCGTCCTCGGCGCGCTCGAGGTCTTGCGCGAGCGCGGCCCTTGCAGCCAGCGCGTCGGCTTCCCCGATTCGATCGCGCGCGAGCTGCGCGAATTTCAGCGATTCGTCGATGGCGGCACCGGCTTCGCGCCACTTGCCTCGCTCGCGCTCGATCTCCCCCAGGTGCGCGAGACTGAATACGAGCATCTGGTTGAGGCCGATGCGTCGCTGCAATTCCACGGCCCGCTGTTGCAGCGTCGCCGCGGCATCCAAGTTGCCGAGCTTGCGCTCGATCACCGCCAGATTGGAGTACACGGCCGATTCGCCCGCGCGCTCGCCTTCCGCGAGATACAACGCCAAGGCGCTTTCGTAGTAGCGGCGGGCGGTTGCGTAGTCGCGCCGGTTGTCCGCGAGAATGCCGAGATTGCCGTAGGCGGCCGCGAGGTTCGCACGGCGATCGATCGAGGCGAATAGCTTGCGAGCTTCTTCGAAGTAGCTTTCGGCTTCGTCGAGCCGTCCTTGTCGCCAGGCGATCAGACCGAGACCCGTCGCCGCGGATGCATCGAGATTCGGATCGCCATCGTCGACGCCGCGAGAGCGCGCGATTTCGTAGGCCCGAGCGGCTTCGGGCCAACGATTCAGCAAGCGCAGCGAATTGCCGAGCTCGTACTGCGCCCATCCGTTCGTCGGGTCGTTGCTCAAGCAAACCTCGAAGTAGCGGACCGAATCTTCGAG
>JAAYXG010000149.1 GCA_012516015.1 Lysobacteraceae bacterium
GCGACTGGAACGGCTTCATGGACAACTCGGCGAAGTTCTATTCGATCGAGGCCGCACAATCCGCCTTTCGCGATGTGATCGAGGTGCTCGTCAACCGCAGGAATACGATTACGGGTGTGCCGTACCGCGACGATCCGACGATCATGTCGTGGCAATTGGCGAACGAGCCGCGGCCCGGCTCGAACGCGAACGGTCTCGAGAACGCTCAGGTGTTCACACGCTGGATCGGCGAAACGGCCGCCTTCATCGGCGAGCTCGCTCCCCGTCAACTCGTGAGCACCGGCAATGAAGGCTGGATGGGGACCGCCGGCGATCGCGATCTATTCATCCAGTCTCACAAGACGCCGCACGTCGACTACCTGACGTTCCACATGTGGGCTGCAAACTGGAGTTGGTTCGATCCGAAGAACGCGGCTGCGACCTACGATGGTGCTTGGAGCAAGGCGCAGGACTATCTCGACTGGCACATCGATGCCGCCAAGGAGCTCGGCAAGCCGATCGTGCTCGAGGAATTCGGCATCAATCGCGACCACGGCGCGTATGCAGCCGGTGCGAGCACGGAGTTTCGCGATCGCTACTATGGCGCCGTATTCGATGTGCTCCATCGGCGCGCGGCCGCAGGCGATCCGATTGCGGGCTCCAACTTCTGGGCCTGGGGCGGCGCCGGCCGTACGACGAACGCCGATTTCATGTGGAAACCGGGCGACGATTTCGTCGGCGATCCTCCGCAAGAGCCGCAAGGCCTCTACTCCGTCTTCGACACGGACGCATCGACGCTCGCGATCATCAAGGCGCATGCGGAGAAGATGCATGCGCTCGCGAGCGGCTCGCCGGTCGCGCCTAGTGATTCGTGATTCGGACTCGCAGGTCGCAAGAAGGCGTCTCAGCCGACGCCCCTGGAGCACCTACCCATCACACCTGGCACCGGACCATGTTGCGCGCCATCACAGGTTTTCATCTCGACGATGAAGGTGACTGGGTTGCCGAGCTCGAGTGCGGTCATGGACAGCACGTGCGGCACAATCCGCCTTGGTTCGTTCGCACCTGGGTGACGACCGAGGAAGGTCGCAACAACGCGGTCGGTCAAACGCTCGATTGCAAGCTCTGCGACTCGGATTCCAAAGCGATCGATGAGGTCGAATAGTCACCCACACGGCGCTCGTTAAGAATATCTCTCGCAAAATGCGCAAAGCAGAACGGACTTGATTCGATCTGCGTACCTAGCGAGCGAGCGGTTTGTTGTGCGTCTCTCGCAAGAAGAAGGTGCCGATCAGCGCGCTCATCAGTGCGATGACGATCGGATACCACAGGCCGTTGTAGATCTCGCCGGTCGCGGCGACGATCGCGAACGAGGTCACCGGCAAGAAGCCGCCGAACCAGCCGTTGCCGATGTGATACGGCAGCGACATGGAGGTATAGCGGATGCGCGTCGGGAAGAGCTCGACGAGCCACGCTGCGATAGGACCATAGACCATCGTGACCAGAATCACGAGATAGGCGCACAGCAGGATGACCATCGGATAGTTGACTTCATCCATGTTCGCCTTTGCCGGGTAACCGGCGGCGGTCAGCGCCGCGCGTAAGCGCTCGTTGAACTCGCTCTGCGCTGTCGCGAAAGCCTCCCTCGTCATCGTCTTGCCGCGAAATGACGGGACTTCGACTGCCGAGTCTCCCGAGCCGATCCGAACGACGGCGAGGGTGCCGACCGGCGCCGACTCGTTCTCGTACGGAATGCCGCTGCGGGCGAGCGCCGCCTTGGCTACGTCGCACGAGTTCGTGAACTTGGCCTTGCCGACCGGATCGAACTGAAA
>JAAYXG010000150.1 GCA_012516015.1 Lysobacteraceae bacterium
ATCGACGTCGCGCGCGCCAAGGCAGCGACGCCCGAGTTCCTGTTCACGGCTTTCGCGGCGGGGCTCGTCGCGGGAACGTTCGCGCAGCGACCGCGGCGCGAATCGGCCAATGACGGGGTGGGGCGCGCCGGCCGGCGCGCGGACGGGACAGCGAAGCTCGCTTCGGCCGCGGCCGGCCTGCTGCGGATCGTCGATTACTATCTACGCCGCAGCTGACCGGCCGAAGAACGTCTCAGGCGTTCCGTTGCGAGCGGCCGTCCGGAGCTTGGTCGATCTCGCGCTCGGCCGCGAGCCAGTCTTCGACCGGGTCGCCGCCGACGAAGCCGCGCTGCTGCGCGCGATGATAGGCCGCCTCGGCGATCAGGCGCTCGCGCTCTTCTCGAGAGAGCGACCCGCGTCCGCCTTGAACGGTGCCGTTGCCCGCTGCGGACGGCGATGCGTCGATCTCGACGCGGGACGGTGCCGCCCGGGTTCTGGTTTTCTTCATCGAACTTCGCTCCATGAAATCTCGACAACTACTCAGTTGAGCTGGCGGCCCCAGTCGTCCACCTCGCGCTCGGCCTCATCGCGATTCTTTCCGTAGCGCTCTTGAATGCGGCCGATGAGCTCGTCGCGCTTGCCGCCGACCATGGTCCAATCGTCATCCGTGAGCTTGCCCCAACGCTGCTTGGCCTGACCCTTGATCTGCTTCCATTGCCCTTCGATGCGATCCCAGTTCATGCGATTCCCTCCGCGGGTGAAAGCGCCGCAAGGTGCAAACGGCATGCCAAGCGAAGCGCGAAACCCGATTCTCCCCTCCGGCTACGATGCCTTCTCCTGCTCGTACACGTGCAGCCGGTTGTACAGCGTGTTCAGGCTGATGCCGAGAATTTCGGCGGCTGCACGCTTGTCGCCGTCGAAGTGCGCGAGCGTACGCATGATCAGCTCGCGCTCGATGTCGCGGATCGAGCGGCCGACCTGGAGACCTTCGAGCTTGCTCTGCTGCCCGAACGGGCTCTCGAAGCGCTCCGGCAGCTCGAGCTCGCCCTCGTCTCCGTCCGAAAGGATGAAGGCGCGATGGATGACGTGGCGAAGCTCACGCACGTTTCCGGGCCAGTGATAGGCCTCGAGGCGCTTCAAGGACTTCTCCGACAACCAGCGCTGCGGTCCGTAGCGCCGCGCGAGCTCCGCCAGAAAGTGGTTCACGAGCAGCGGAATGTCCGCGCGGCGGGCGTGCAGCGGCGGAAGGCTGATCGGGAACACGCTCACGCGGTAGTAGAGGTCCTTGCGCAACGCCTTGTTCGAGATTGCCTCCGTAGGCACGCGGTTAGTCGCGGCGACGATGCGTGTGTCGACCGGGATTTCCTTCTCGCTGCCGACGGAGAGCACGCGGCGCGTCTCGAGCACGCGCAGGAAGTGCGGCTGAAGCTCGATCGGCATCTCGGTCAGCTCGTCGAGGAAGAGCGTGCCGCCGCTTGCGCGTTGGAAGAACCCGGAGTGCTGCCGGGTGGCGCCGGTGAAGCTGCCGCGCTCGTGACCGAACAGCTCGCTCCCCGCAAGCTCGCGCGACAAGGAGCCGCAGTTCACGGCGACGAAGTCGCCGGTGCGACTGCTCTCGCGGTGAATCGCCTCGGCAACGAGCTCCTTGCCGGTGCCGGTCTCGCCCAAGACGAGCACGGGGCTGTCGGTGGCCGCAATACGCTTGATCTGCGAGTACACCTCGTGCATTTCCGGTGTCTCGCCGACGAGAAGGCCGAAATGCAGATCGATGTCTTCCTGCTTGGCCTGGCTTTGCTCCAGGTCGCGCAGCAATGCCATCAAGTCGCGGCTGTCGATCGGCTTCGTGAGATACGATATCGACGGTCCGCTCAGATTCTTGATTTGCGATTTGATCGCCGGATGTCCGGTGATGAGCACTACACGCTCGACGTCGGCGCGGCGCTTGTTGAGCTCCTCGAGCAGCTCGAGCCCGTTGCCGTCCGGCAGCATCAGATCGATCAGCACCAGATCGGCGGGTTGTGAATCCAGAACGCGGCGCGCATTTTGCAGGGTGTCTGCCGTGCGTACGTCGTGCCCATGGAGCCGCAACATTTCCGCCGCTGAAGCGACGAAATCCGGCTCGTCGTCCACTAGTAAGACTCTAGCCATTGATTGTGCTCTCAAGGTTGTTGTATCTGTAAAAATCCGCTTTGCGCCGTTGGGCATTATACGAACCCCACTCACGAACTTGGTAAGAATGGTCGAGAGAGCGCAGACTCGGAACGAGCGGCGAGAAACTCGCCCGCGGGCGCTTTCGTACCTTGCACTGGGGCTCGACATGCGTCAACCATGTTTCGGCGTCGATGTCGCCGATGGAAGACAGCCATACCCGCTGGTTCGCGCCTGCGCGAGGTCGTTCTCGTGAGCGCGTCGGTCGGGCAAGCCGGCGACGTCGACGCAGAGGCGCTGCTCGCATCGTTTGCGCACGAGCTGCGCG
>JAAYXG010000151.1 GCA_012516015.1 Lysobacteraceae bacterium
AAGAAAAGGTGGATGACATCAGGGAGCGCGTCAGCGCACCTTCGCATTCCACTGAGCTTGCCGATAACGAGTTGCCCCTTTGGGATTGGCCAAAGAGAAAGTAAATAACTCAGGGAGCGCGCTAGCGCACTTTCGCACGCCACGACTGCCGAACCTGCTGCGGTCGGCGCCTTGTGGCAGACCCTAGCCGCCTTTTTGAACGCGCGTCCGCGCACGTTCCATGCCATTGCGGCCTGATCCTCCGCACGTGGCACACCCCCGCTTCCTAACAGCACGCTCCTGTTCACGAATCCAACACCGTCTCCGTGACCTTCCCATCGGCGCAAGCTACTATCCCTGCCTCCCTTCAACCCGACGAGCCCAGTGCCACAATCGAACCGTTCGCATGCAGCATGGGGAGCGCTGCTCGTCTTCGTCGTTCTAGGATGCTTCGCTGAGCTTTCGCCGGCGGCGGAATCTCACCCGGCCGCGGCGCTTGTCGACCGCGCGCTGGAGGCCGTTCGCATCGATCCGGAAGTGAGCCGACGTCATGCCGAGCAGGCGATCGAGGTGCTTGGTCGTCAGCCGCACGCGGATCTCGAGCTGCGGGCGCATCTCATCCTCTGCGACTACTACTCCGAGCGCGACCGTGCCGCCGCGGAAGCGGAGATCGAGCGCGCGACGGCGCTGCTGCCCAGCGCAACTCGGCAGGGATTGCGTGCCGGCGTGCTGGATTGCCGCGGAACGGTTTTCGAAACCGCCGGCGACAATACGAACGCGCGCAAGCTCTATGAGGAAGCGGTAGCCGTTGCGAGCGCTGCCGACGATCGAGAAATGCTGGCCAATGCACTGTACTCGCGCGGATACCTGCTCGGGCTGCAGGGCTCGTACGCGGCAGGGCTCGCCGACCTCAAGCGCGCCGAAAGTCTTTTCGCGGAGCTGAATCTTCCGCATCACGCGCTCACGGCGATGAACGGTATCGCGATCCTCTACAACCGGATGGGGGATTTCGAGCAGGCGCGGAACATGTACAGCCGTGCGCTAGAGGAGCAGCGCGCGGCCGGGCTACGGCGCGAGCAGGCGGTGACGCTGCACAACCTCGGACGTGCGCATGAAAAACTCCACGCGTGGCCGCAGGCTGAAACCGCGTTCAACGAAGCGGCGAAGATCAGCCGCGAGCTTGCGTACGCACGCGGCGAAGCCTATGCGTTGCGGGGCCTCGCCGCGGTCGCGAATGCCCGGAACGATCCCAACGAAGCCTTGCGGATTCTCGCGCGGGCCGAGCGACTGCAGCGCGACACACCCGATGCGCGCCTGAATGCACACATCGAGCTTGCACGCGGAATCGCATTTCACAAGTTGCGGCGGCTCGCCGAAAGCGCAACGGCCCTGCAGCGCGCCCTCGAAATCTTCGAGTCCGCAGACGCACAGCACGAGCTGCGCGAGACGTACGCGGAGCTTGCGAGCGTGTACGCGGATCTCGAGAACTGGCGTGCGGCATACGCGAGCTTGGCGAAAGCGAAAAGTGCGTCGGAGCGACTTCTGCAGAATCAGATCGATCAGCGCTTCGCGACGCTCAAAGTGGAGTTCGACACCGCGGCGAAGATAAAGGAGAACACGCTGCTCGTTCGCGAGAACGAGGCCAATCAGAAGGCGCTGGCGCACGAACGACGCGCGCGCTCGCTGCAGCGGGCATTGACGGTGCTCATTGTGCTTCTCGCATCGATGCTCGCAGGCGTGGCCGCACATCAATGGCGCACGACGCGGCGCATGCGCCGTCTTGCCCTCACGGACGAGCTGACCGGCGTGCCGAACAGACGCGCGGCTTTGAGGCGCCTACAACCGCTTCTCGAAGACGGGCACGGCAGATGCGCATTGCTGATCATCGATATCGATCATTTCAAGCAGATCAACGATCGCTTCGGTCATCCGGAGGGCGACGAGGCGCTGCGGCTCGTAGCGAGCTGTCTGCGAGACGAGGTGCGCGAGCCGGCATTTCTCGGGCGGCTCGGCGGCGAGGAGTTCATCGTTGTCCTGCCCGAAACGGGCCTCGAAGAAGCTGCTGCAATCGCCGAGCGCTTCCGAGCGAATGTGATGACGCTCGACAGCCGCCGCTGGTTGTCCGACTGTCCCATCACCGTGAGCATCGGCCTCACCATCGAGGCGGATCACGATACGCCGAGCACGATGCTGCAACGAGCCGACGCTGCGCTCTATGAGGCGAAGCGAGCGGGGCGAAATTGCGTGCGCGTACGCTTGGCGCCGCTGCCAGCGACTTCAAAGCAGCCGAGGGATGAAGCGCTTGCGCGTACGGCCGACTGTGCTTGAGGTGCCAACGCGCACGAACAAAGGATTGGAACTCTCTCAATCCATCTGACGTTGCAAAGCAGCACCCATCCTCCAGGAAGGATGAAGGCGACGATTCACCTGCGCGTACGGAGCCGTGCTATCAGCTTGTGCGCACTTTAGACTGTCTCGAGCGCGTGACGACGGCACGGGATGGACATGAAGTCGACCGATCGACATGAAAGGGGCTAAAGCGGCGCTGCATCCTATTGCGAAGGCGCTGCTCTGCATCCTTCTCACGATGTTCACCGTGGTGGCGTGGGTGGCGGAGTCCTCGCCACCCTCGGGCATCGTCGTGCAAGGCACGCGCGTTTACGATCCCGAGCGAGACGGCGACCCCGTCGTCAACAATTTGCAGCGGCGCACTTTTCGCTTCTTCTGGCACACCGCGAATCGCACGAACGGCTTGGTTCCGGATCGCTTCCCGTCGCCTTCGTTCGCGAGCATCGCCGGAATGGGCTATGCGCTGACGGCATACGTGGTCGGGGCCGAGCGGGGTTATGTCTCGCGCTCGCAAGCGCGGGTGCGAACCTTGCGCACGCTCAGATTTCTCGCGCGATTGCCGCAAGGACCCGAGGAGCAAGGTGTCGCCGGATACCGCGGCTTCTACTATCACTTCCTTCACATGCACAACGGCCTGCGCTTC
Organism: Lysobacteraceae bacterium; assembly: GCA_012516015.1. GTDB lineage: Bacteria > Pseudomonadota > Gammaproteobacteria > Steroidobacterales > Steroidobacteraceae > Steroidobacter. The sequence goes on from JAAYXG010000151.1 coordinate 2,972, forward strand.
GGTACGACCGAATTGTCGACAGTGGATACGGCCTTGCTGCTGGCCGGTGTGCTTTTGGTGCAGACGTACTTCGATTCGGATAGCCGCTCGGAGCGAGAGATTCGGCGGCTTGCGGATGAGATTTACAAGCGTGTGGATTGGGTTTGGGCGCAGAACGGCGGCAAGACGGTCTCGCTTGGTTGGCGGCCCGAGAGCGGCTTCATTCCTTTCGACTGGCGCGGCTACAACGAAGCGATGCTGCTCTACATCCTCGCCCTCGCATCGCCGACCCACCCTGTGGAGCCGTCAGCCTGGGATGAATGGACGAAGACGTACTCGGAGTCTTGGGGCACGTTCAGCGGCCAGGAGTTTCTCGCGTTCGGTCCGATGTTCGGCCACCAGTACTCGCACGTGTGGATCGACTTTCGCGGCATCCAAGATGCCTACATGCGCGACAAAGGCATCGACTACTTCGAGAACAGCCGCCGCGCCGCATACGCGCAGCGTGAGTATGCGAGCACGAACCCGATGCGCTGGCGCGGCTACGACAGCGAGATCTGGGGGCTGACCGCGTGCGATGGGCCTGCGAACACCGTTCAGGAGTTCGACAACGAAGAACGCGGCTTCTTTACCTACATGGCTCGCGGGACCGCGGCACCGCGCGTCGTGGACGACGGTACGATTGCGCCGACGGCTGCCGTCGGGTCCATCGCATTTGCACCGGAGATCGTGATCCCGACCATCCGCGCGTTTCGCGCGCGCTACGGGCAGCACTTGTATCAGCGCTACGGTTTCCTCGACGCCATCAACCCGAGCTTTACGTTTCAGGACGTGCCGCTCAGGCATGGGCAGATCATCGACGGTGTGGGTTGGGTCGCGACCGATTACTTGGCGATCGACCAAGGTCCGATCGTCGCAATGATCGAGAACTACCGTAGCGGCCTCATCTGGAGCATCATGAAACGCAATCCGCACATTCGACGGGGCCTCGAGCGTGCGGGCTTTACCGGCGGTTGGCTCGAGCAGCCGCCGCGGGCGAACGAAGAAAGGGACGAGCTCGATGTCGATACCGAAGCCGAACGAAGCGATACAGGTGAGCGATCCTAAACGGCAGTCGCCGAGGGAGCGATTCGTCGCGCATTCAGCGCTGGTATGGCCATAACGACGAGCTCACGAGGTGTGTGCCATGTTCGAGCCCTGCGGCGTCGTTACGATCACGACCGACTTCGGCCATCAGGGACCTTTCGTCGCGACGATGAAGGGTCGCATCCTCGCGCATTTCCCCGATGCGCGGATCATCGACGTAACTCACGAGGTGCCGGTGTACTGGCCCGCTGAAGCGGGATTCTGGCTGTCCCGTGCGTACGCGTACTTCCCGAAAGGATGCATGCACGTTGCCGTCGTCGATCCGGGTGTCGGCACGAAGCGAGACATCATCGCGGTCGTCGCAGATCAGCATGCGTTTCTGGCACCGGACAACGGATTGCTCGCGCCGATCGTCAACCGCGTGAAACAGTCGGTCGTGCACCGGCTCGATCTCGCCGCTCTCACGAAAAAGCTGCAGCTGCCGACGCCGAGCGCGACCTTCCACGGACGAGATCTCTTCGCACCGATCGCCGCAGAAATCGCCGCCGGTCGTCTGGCGATCGGCGAGCTCGGACCGAAAACCACGGAGAACGTTCCTTCTTGGGTAGAGGAACCGAGCGTTACCGGCGAACAGGTCTCAGGTGTAATCATCACGGTCGATCATTTCGGCAATCTCATCACCAACATCGAAGGAACGCTCCTGCAGCGCTTTGCGCGCCCGATCGTGAGAACCGGGGGGCATGCGTTCCCGGTCAGACGGACGTACGGCGACGTCCGGCCGGGCGAATACTTGGCTCTCATCAATTCGTTCGGCGTACTGGAAATCGCCCGCGCCGAGCAAAGCGCCGCCGATGCCCTGGGCCTCGGAAGAGGCACTCCGATCACGGTGTCCGAGACTTGAAAAACCGCTCGTCGCCTGAATATGTCAGGCGGCCTTCGGAGCTGCGACTCATCACGATGCCGGCTGTCGAAAGGAGCGGACGGCTTTTGGTCCGACCCCCATTGAAAACCGCCGCGCATCGTATATAGTCCGCAGGCTTCCAGCCCCTATCTTATCCGATGTGATTGGTTTCATTGGGTTTTTTCAGGTGCGCGGCGGCTCCGCCCAGCGAGGAGCCTTGACTCCCCTGAAGCCGTAGGGGTCGGATGCCCGATAGGCAGCGTTTTGGCCGTATTGCTATCCGTAGGGTGTAGGAGCGCATGGTGGAGAGAGACGACGATCACTTCGATCTCGACGATGAATTCGTCGCGGACAGCGACGAGGAGCCGGGCTACGACCGATTCATCGAAACAACTGGGCGGCGTGCTCGTCCGAGCGCCTCGGCAGCCGCCAAGAAGGGCAAGGCGGCTTGGAGCAAACTGGAGGACGTACTGGCGGAACGTCGATTGCAGAAAGAATTGAAAGATTTCGAAGAAGAATAGCACCCGTCGCGATGCGGCTTTGTGCCGCATCGCTCGCCGGCGGTCGCTGCTCAGAGACGTGATCGATCGGCTGCGATGCTTTATCGTGCGCTCG
>JAAYXG010000152.1 GCA_012516015.1 Lysobacteraceae bacterium
CTCCTCCCCCAAGTTCGATCACGTACAAGGATGCCGGCGTCGACATCGAAGCGGGCGATGCGCTCGTCGAGCGCATCAAGCCGATCGTCAAGCGTTCCATGCGTCCCGAAGTGCTCACCGGCCTCGGAGGCTTCGGTGCCCTCTTCGAGCTGCCCGTGGATCGCTACAAGAAACCCGTGCTCGTTGCCGGCACCGATGGCGTCGGCACGAAGTTGAAGCTCGCCATCGAAACGGGCAGGCACGACACGATCGGCATCGACTTGGTCGCGATGTGCGCGAACGACGTCGTCGTTCAAGGCGCCGAGCCGCTGTTCTTCCTCGACTATTACGCGACCGGCAAGCTCACCGTTGCGCAAGCGGAAGCCGTGATCAAAGGCATCGTGGAAGGCTGCGTGCAAGCCGGCGCGGCGCTCATCGGCGGCGAGACCGCCGAGATGCCGGGAATGTACGCCGAAGGCGACTACGATCTCGCGGGGTTCTGCGTCGGCATCGTGGGGAAGGAATCCATCATCGACGGCAGCCACACGCGCCCCGGCGACACGATCATCGGCCTGCCCTCGTCCGGCCCGCACTCGAACGGCTATTCGCTGATTCGCAAGCTCCTGCAGACGACGAAGTCCACGCCGACGACGAAGCTCGGCTCGGGTCTGCTATATGACGCCCTGCTAGCCCCGACGCGCATCTACGTGAAGCCCGTGCTCGCGCTTGCGCAGACGGTGTCGATTCATGGCATCGCGCACATCACGGGCGGCGGGCTCGCGGAGAATATTCCCCGGGTCGTACCCCACGGGCTCGAAGTCATCCTGGGCGCTCAGACGTGGAAGCGTCCGCCCGTGTTCGATTGGCTGCAGAAGGCGGGCAACATCGCACCGGCGGAGATGTACCGCACCTTCAACTGCGGCATCGGCATGACGATTTGCGTCGGCGCGGAACACACGGACAAGGCGATGAAGTGCCTGCGCGACCATGGCGAGGACCCGGTCATCATCGGTGAAGTGCGCCGCGGCGACCGCGGCGTGACGATTCGCGAATGACGCCTCACGAACGTGCGCCGGAAAAGGCGCCTGTCCCGATTGTCATCCTGATCTCCGGTCGCGGCAGCAACATGCGCGCGATTGCAGATCAGGCCATCGCAGGCAAGCTCCCGATCACCATTCGCGCGGTGATCAGCGACAAAGCGGACGCGCCCGGTCTTGCGATCGCAAGCTCGCTCGGGATCGAGACGCGCGCCTTGTCGCCTAAGGACTTCGCGTCGCGAGAAGCGTACGACGAGGCGCTCGCCGATCTCGTCGCCTCGTTCGAGCCGGCGCTCATCGTGCTCGCCGGCTTCATGCGGATTCTGACCGGAGCGTTCGTGGATCGCTTCGCCGGGCGGATTATGAATATCCATCCTTCGCTTCTGCCCAAATACCGCGGCTTGCATACTCATCGCCGCGCGCTCGAAGCCCGCGACTGCGACCACGGCGCAAGTGTGCATTTCGTCACGCAGGAACTCGACGGCGGGCCCGTCATTATTCAGGCGTGTGTCGCGATCCGGCCGGAAGATTCCGTCGAAACGCTTTCAGCCCGAGTTCAGCGGCAGGAACACATCATCTATCCGCAGGCAATCGACTGGTTCGCGCGCGGGCGACTCGAGCTCGTAGCCGGCCAAGTTCACCTGGACGGCAAACCGCTTGCGGCGCCCGTCCTCATCGACGCACGAGGAGACTGAGTGCACACGACCCGGATGATGCTTCGTTCGCAAGGCCTCGCGCTCATACTTGCCTTTGCGTCGACGCTCTCCGCGCGCGCGGACACGCCCAGGGTCCCGCCGGAGTTCACCGCCAATTACGCCGTCTCCTATCGCGGCATCCAGGCCGGCAATCTCACGTTCGCGCTTCAACGCGCCGAGGACGGGCGCTATATCTACGAGACAAAGGCCGATCCGAGCTTCCTCGCCCGCCTCGTCGTGAGCTCGAATGCGGTCGAGCGCAGCGAGATGATCATCGACGAGAACGGCGTGCGGCCGCTCGAATGGTCGCTCGACGACGGCAAGTCGGGCAGCAAAGGCGACGGCCATCTCACGTTCGACTGGGAGGCCGGACGCGTGACCGGCTTCGCCGAGGAGCAGAAGATCGATCTGCCCACCGTGCCGGGGCTGCAGGACCGCTTGTCGATTCAAATCGCCGTGACGACTTCCCTGTTGCGCGGCGAGGAGCCCGGCACCATTCCGCTGATCGACGACGAACGAGTGAAGCACTACACGTATCGGCGCGTTGGCACGGAGGTCATCGACACGCCGCTCGGGTCGTTCGACACGGCCATTTACGAAAGCGCCCGCGAAGGCTCGTCTCGTCTTTCGCGCTTTTGGATGGCCCCGAAGCTCGGCTACCTGCCGGTACGCGCGGAACAGATCCGCAAAGGGAAGGTGGAGACGGTGATGCAGATCAGGGCGTTCGAGCGAGCGGAGTGACTCGTGATTCGTGATTCACGGGTCGTCGGACAGGCGCCGCGGCCCCTTTCTACCCCTACTTCTTCCTAATCGCGAGTGACGAATCACGACCCGCGAGGCTAGGCCTTGGGCAACGTCACGCCCTTCTGTCCCTGATATTTCCCGCCGCGATCCTTATAAGAGATCTCGCAGACCTCGTCCGATTCCAGGAACAGCATCTGCGCCACACCCTCGTTGGCGTAAATCTTCGCCGGGAGCGGCGTCGTGTTCGAGAACTCGAGCGTGACGTGGCCTTCCCATTCCGGCTCGAGCGGCGTCACGTTCACGATGATGCCGCAGCGCGCATACGTGGACTTGCCCAAGCAGATCGTCAGGACGTTCCGCGGGATTCGGAAATACTCGACCGTGCGCGCCAAGGCGAACGAGTTGGGCGGAATGATGCAGACGTCCGATTTGACGTCGACGAAGCTGCCGGAATCGAAGTTCTTCGGGTCGACGATCGTCGAGTTGATGTTCGTGAAGATCTTGAACTCGTTCGCGCAACGCACGTCGTAGCCGTAGCTCGACGTGCCGTACGAAATGATCTTGCCGTTCGCACCCGTACGCACCTGCCCCGCCTCGAAGGGTTCGATCATTCCCTTCTCTGCCATTCGGCGAATCCAGCGGTCGGATTTGATGCTCATGAATACTCCTGGAAGCAGCAGCTAGCGTTGGCGGTTCGCGGTTCGTTAGAAGGCGCTTTCGCGCACTATTTCTTGTTGCAAGCGTAAGAGAGCTCGAGGCTGGCGGCTAGAGCGGGAGCATCGGTGCGCGGCGCTCTGACAAGCCGCTAACCGCCAACCGCTTCCTCAGTTGTCTTCGACGGAAATCGTCGGGAAGCCCTGCGGCGACGCGAGGTTCGCGCGTGCGAGACTTCCCGCGGTGTGCCGCGCGAAGTCGCGGTAGGCGCGACCAAGCCTACTGTCGGGCTCGGCGATGACCGTGGGCCGCCCGGAGTCCGTTTGTTCGCGTATCCGAATGTCGAGCGGCAGCTCGCCGAGCAGCTGCACGCCGTACTGCTCGGCCATGCGCCTTCCGCCGCCCGCGCCGAAGATATGCTCTTCGTGGCCGCACTTCGAACAGATGTGAGTGCTCATGTTCTCCACGATGCCGAGCACCGGCACTTCGACCTTCTGGAACATGCGCAAGCCCTTGCGCGCATCGAGCAGCGCGATGTCTTGCGGGGTCGAGACGATCACGGCGCCGCTCAAGGGCACGCGCTGCGAAAGCGTGAGCTGCGTGTCGCCGGTACCGGGCGGCATGTCGACGATCAAATAATCGAGATCGCCCCACTGCGTCGTTTCGAGGAGCTGCACGAGCGCCTGCGTCACCATGGGCCCGCGCCAGACCATGGGCTGCTCCTCATCGATGAGAAAACCGATGGACATTACTTTCACGCCGTGCGCCGTAGGCGCAATCATCGAACGCTGGTCCGGGCTCGTCGGGCGCTCCTTGCTGAGGCCCATCATCATGGGCTGGCTCGGGCCGTAGATATCCGCATCCAAGAGACCGGCCGCGGCGCCTTCTTGCGCGAGCGCGAGCGCGAGGTTTGCCGCCGTCGTCGACTTGCCGACGCCGCCTTTCCCCGAGGCAACCGCGACGATGTTGCGAATGCCCTGAATGCGCTTGAGATTCTGTTTGACGGGCCGGGCCGCGACTTCCCAGCTCACTTGGACATCGATTTCGCTCACCCCGTCGATCTTCTGCACTAACGCCTTCAACGCGTCCATGAGCTCCGTGCCGTACCGACGTGCCGGAATCGGCAGCCGCAACGACACTTCGACACGTCCCTTCTCGACGCGAACGGCGCTGATCGCGCCCATCTCATCCAGGGTCAACCCGACGTACGGGTCGCGGTAGGAACCCATGGAATGACGTACGGCGGATTCGGGGTCTGTGCTCATGCGGATCCAGGACCTGGCAGGCACGACGCCTGACGGGCCGCGAATTGTAGCGGATTGCGCGGGATCCGCGGCCCTCGACGATGAGGGGGCCATTTAGGGGACGGTCTGTTCTTCGCGCCACGTCAGGCCGTGGCATAATCCACCACAGAAGCGGCAGACGACGAAGTGCCCTAACTTATTAATTACTAGCCCGAAGGAGCGGATCTCGAACCCTCAGCGGCGGGCGCCCGGCACGCGACGAGCGCGTACTACGCGATGGATACCGAGACGACTCGATGAGTTTCTTTTCCGATCTGAGAGCCGAGCGCCTGATCGCCGAGATCCGCGGGATCAACGATCCCACGCATCCGAGCGCCCAGAAGGCGTTCCAGAAGCTCGCCCGCATCGGGGCCGGCGCCATCC
>JAAYXG010000153.1 GCA_012516015.1 Lysobacteraceae bacterium
AATACCGGACTCGTCGTACAACCGGCCGACGATCTTCTGCGTGCCCCGCTCCAAGATCTTTGCGATCGAGCCTTCCGGACGCCCGCGGAAATCGACGCCTGTCGTACGCACGGCGACGCGATCGCCGTGAATGACTTGGAGCATCTGACGAGGCGGCAGAAAGATCGGCGCCGAGCGATCTTCCGGCATCACGAAGCCGTAGCCATCCTTATGCGCGCTCACGACACCTATCGTGAGCGGCAAGAGCTCGCGTAGGCAGTACTCGCCGCGGCGGTTGCGCACGAGCTCGCCCGCCTGGACCAATGCTTCGAGCTCCACGATGAGACGCGCTCGCGCCGCCCTACCCGTCCGCTTGAGACGCTCGGCAAGCTCATCGAGCGTGAGTGGACGCCCGGCATCCTTGAGCGCCTCGAAGATCGGTTGCGGTCCTTTCGATGGCGGGGCAGTACCCGATTCGCCTTGCCTGCGGGGTCTGGATACGCGCGGCCCACGCGTTTTCTTCTTACGGTGCATGCTTCTTATTTTCTCCTAATCGGGCCTGGTATCGCGATTGACACCCAGATACGCCGTCTGTACATTGGCGCGCCTTCGTGCGGGACCCATCCCGCGTTCCCCCTCTCATGCCCAGGTGGCGGAACTGGTAGACGCGCTGGTTTCAGGTACCAGTGGAGCGATCCGTGGAGGTTCGAGTCCTCTCCTGGGCACCAACCGTGAGTGAATGGTGATCGGCGGACGGCGGACAGTGTCGTCCGTTAGTCGTTCGCTCGATCAGGCGCTTTCGCAGCCGAAGTCCGCGGCGATAGCCTTCTATCACCGTCCGCTGTCCGCCATCCGCCATTCACTAGTCAAACGGATGCTTGAGCACGATTGTTTCGCTGCGATCGGGCCCTGTCGAAATGATGGCGATGGGCGCACCCACGAGCACTTCCAGACGCCGCAGAAATGCTTGCGCGTTGCGCGGCAAATCTTCGAACGACTTGACCCCTGCCGTGCTCTCCTGCCAGCCGGGATGCTCTTCGTAGATCGGCGCACAAATCGCGAGTGCATCCGCGCCGACCGGCAACAGGTCGCGACGCTCGCCGCGCACTTTGTAGGCAACCGCAACACGGACCGTGTCGAGGCCGTCCAGCACGTCGAGCTTTGTGATGCACAGGCCCGAGATGCCGTTGATTTCGACGACGCGCCTCAACCCCGCTGCGTCGAACCATCCGCACCGGCGCGGACGACCCGTAACCGAGCCGTATTCGTTGCCCTTCACGCGCAGGTGCTCGCCGATCTCGTCATCGAGCTCCGTTGGGAATGGGCCGCTGCCGACGCGCGTCGCGTACGCTTTTGCCACGCCTAGCACGTAGTGCAAATGTTGCGGACCGACGCCCGCTCCCACCGCGGCCTGCCCCGCAACGCAATTGCTCGAGGTGACGAACGGATAAGTGCCGTGGTCGATATCGAGCAACGCCGCCTGAGCGCCTTCGAACAACACGCGTTTGCCCGCGCGCATGAGCGCATTCACTTCACCGGACACGTCCGCAACCATGGGTTGCAGCCGTTCCGCATAGCCGAGCGCTTCATCCAAGGTCGCCTGGAAATCGACCGGCTTGACCTTGAAGTAGTTGCGCAGCACGAAGTTGTGATAGTCGAGCACTTCGCCCAATTTCGCCGCGAAGCGCTCGCGGGCAAACAAGTCCTGCACGCGGATCGCGCGCCGCGCGACCTTGTCCTCATACGCCGGACCGATGCCGCGGCCCGTCGTGCCGATCTTCGCCTCACCCATGGCCGCCTCGCGCGCTTGATCGAGCGCGATGTGGTGGGGAAGGATCAACGGGCAGGTCTCGGAGATCCTCAGGCGATTCGGCACGTCGATGCCCCCGCGTTCGAGCTCCACCATCTCCTCGAACAGCGCCTTGGGCGAGAGCACGACGCCGTTGCCGATGAAGCAGGTCACACCGTCATGAAGGATGCCCGAGGGAATCAATCGCAAAATCGTCTTCTTGCCATTGATGACCAGCGTATGACCCGCGTTGTGACCGCCTTGGAAGCGAACGACCCCCGCGACGCGATCGGTCAAGAGGTCGACGATCTTCCCCTTCCCCTCATCGCCCCATTGAGCGCCAATCACGACCACATTCTTCTTCATGGGCAATTCACGAACGAACGAAATAGAGCAGTGCCAAACCCGCGATCATGCTGATCAACCCCCACAACCGCAGGTGATTGTCGGCCATAGTCGCGAACGATGCCATCACGCGCTTCATGCCCTGCGGGCTGAGAAACGGCAAGATACCTTCGAGAATGAGATAGAGCGCGATCGCCGCGAACAGGTCCGACCAGTTCATGTCGACCCGTCAGCGCCGATTCGAGCGGTTCAAGTACTTGAAGAAGTCGCTATCCGGTGAAATGACGAGGATGTCCGATTCGGTACCGATCGACTCTCGGTACGCCTCGAGACTGCGATAGAACGAATAGAACTCGGCGTTCTTCTGGAACGCATTCGCGTAGATCTCGGCCGCGCGCGCATCGCCTTCACCGCGGATGATTTCCGCTTCGCGGCGCGCTTCTGCCAAGATCTCAGTCCGTTGGCGATCGGCCTCGGCGCGCAGCTTCTCGGCGCTTTCGGCGCCGCGCGCGCGCAGCTCCTTCGCCTGACGATCGAAGTCCTGCCGCATGCGCGAGAATACCGATTCGCTCACTTCATCGGGCAGATCGATCTTCTTCACGCGCACGTCGACGAGCTCGAGACCGAGTCCTCGGGTAGGACCTTCGGTAATCTTCAAGATCTCGCCCGTGAATTCGGCGCGCTCGGCGGCGACGACCTGCTGGATCGTGCGGCGAGCAATCACGCCCTTGATGCCATCCTTCACGATACTGCCCAGGCGTCCCGCGGCGATCTCCTCGGTGCCGCCGGTCGCCTGGAAGTAGCGCGAGACATCGTCGATACGCCACTTCACGTAGAAATCGATGCGTAGGATCTTGCCTTCGCTCGTGAGGAACTGCTCCGACGGGTAGTTGTTCGTGATGATGCGGCGCTCGAACTTGCGCACGTTGTTCACGAGCGGCACCTTGAAGTGCAAGCCCGGCGCATAGTCCGAGCGCACGATCTCTCCGAAACGGAACTTGATCGCGAGCTCGGTCTCGCGCACGGTGAATGCCGCCATCGCGATCACGATCAGCGCGGCAGCGACGACGACGATGATCGCCATGAAAGCCCGATTTGCCATTACCGTGACCCCCTCGTGCGCCGGTCGCTCTGAGTCGATCCGGATGAGCTCGCGCTGCCTTCGACGGTCATCGAGGTCTCGGCCGGCGATTGCCGAGGCGTGCTGCGCGTCTGCTCGAGCAGCTTGTCGATGGGCAGATAGAGCAGGTTGCCCGCATTGTCGGTTCCGATCACGACCTTCTTCGCGCTCGCGAGCACGCTCTCGATGGTTTCGATGTACAAGCGTTCGCGCGTCACCGCGGGCGCCCGTTCATACTCTTCGAGCAGCTTCAAGAAGCGCTGCGTTTCGCCCTCCGCATCGGCGATCACGCGCGCTCGATATGCGTGCGCGTCCTGGACGTAGCGCACGCCTTCACCGCGCGCACGCGGGATCAAGTCGTTCGCATACGCCTGCGCTGCGAGCGAGAAACGGTCGCGGTCTTCCCGCGCTTTGATCGCATCTTGCTGCGCCGTAGCGACTTCGCTCGGAACGCGCACGTCCTGCAAGTTCACGCTCGTCACTTCCAAACCCACCTTGTACGCATCGAGCGTGCGCTGAATGAGCTCCTTCGTCTGCGCGACGATCTGCTGGCGTCCCGACTCGAGGACGTCGTTCAGGCGGCTACGTCCGACGATCTCGCGGATCGCGCTCTCGCTCACCTCGCGCAACGTCTGCTCGGGCTCGAGCACGTTGAAGGCATATTCGAGCTCGTTGGCGCGTCGGAATTGCACTTCGAGATTGATGTCGACGAGCGTCTCGTCCGCGGTGAGCATGCGAGTCTGCTCGCTGAAGCTCTCGATCGACTGCGTGTTGACGATCTGCTTGCTTTCGATCGGCCACGGCAAGTGCCAGCGTAAACCTGCCTCGGTCGTCCCAACATACTTGCCGAAGCGCAGAATGAGCGCGCGCTCCGCCTCTTGTACCTGATAAAGACCCGTGAACGCCCAAATCGCAAGCACGACGATCGCAATCGTGCCGATGCTGAAGCCGCGCGCCGGACCCGATCCGCCGCCGATTCCGCGCCCCCCGGTACCGCCGCCGAATAGGCCGCCGAACCGACGACGAAGGTTGCGGAAGACCTCGTCCAAATCCGGCGGACCCTGCTCCGGCTTGTTGCCCCCGCCCCAGGGGTTGCGCTTACCGCCGGGATTCCCGCCGGGTTCGTTCCAGGCCATGTTGGGTAAATGCTCTTCGGAAAGAAGTTTTTGGAAGGTCGGTCAACCGACCCATGAAGTCGAGCCGCCGGATTTTAGGAACGCCTCCGGATGGGCACAAGTTTTCTCCGCCAAATGGAGATTTAGGCGCTCGCTACGACAGAGCGTTTCGAACGCATGACGCGGCATCGACACTTCCAGATCGATCGCGCCGCCCGGTAGCGCCTTTTCGGCCAACACGGCACCCGCAGCGAAAAACTTCGCACGAGCCCGCCCTTCGTCGGGCTGAAGAACGATGTGTCCATGCACGAGCTCGGGACCGAGAAAGCGCCCGATCGCGTCGACCAACAGCTCCGTGCCGGCGCCCGTTTGTGCCGAGAGCCATACGCGGCGTACCTGCCCTTCCTCATTCGTTTCGACACGCGGCGTCTCGCCGAGAAGGTCTGCCTTGTTGTAGACCTCGATCTGCGGGAGATCTCCCGCGCCGACTTGCGCGAGCACCTCGTTGACTTGCGCGATGCGCTCGGAGCGGTTCGCGTCGGCAGCGTCGATGACGTGCAGCAGCACCGCGGCCTCGCGCGCCTCTTGCAGCGTCGAGCGGAACGCCGCGACCAGCTCGTGCGGCAGGTCGCGCACGAAGCCGACGGTGTCCGCGAGCAATGCATAGCGGGCATCCGGCAAATTGAGGCGGCGCACCGTAGGGTCGAGCGTCGCGAACAGCTGGTTCGCCGCATACGCCTCGGACCCGGTGAGCTGATTGAACAGTGTCGACTTACCCGCGTTCGTGTAGCCGACGAGTGCGACCGTCGGAATGGCCGCGCGCTTGCGCTCGCGCCGCGTCGTCTCGCGCTGAGTCACGACTCTGTCGAGCCGACTGTTCAGGGTCTTGATCCGATTCCCGAGCAAGCGGCGGTCCGTTTCGAGCTGAGTTTCACCCGGGCCGCGCAAACCGATACCGCCCTTCTGTCGCTCCAAGTGGGTCCAGCCTCTGACGAGCCGGGTCGCGAGATGCCTGAGCTGCGCGAGCTCGACCTGCAGTTGGCCTTCGAAGCTCCGTGCGCGTTGCGCGAAAATATCGAGGATGAGCCCGGTGCGATCCAGCACGCGGCACTTCAAGAACGCTTCTAGATTGCGCTCCTGGCTCGGCGAGAGCGCGTGATCGAACACGACCAGATCGGCGCCGAGCGCTTTGACTCGATCGCGGATCTCTTCGGCTTTGCCGCTGCCGACGAACAAGCGCGGATCCGGCGCGCGTCGCGTGCCCGTGATCAATTCGAGCACATCGGCACCGGCCGAACGCGCGAGCGCGTCGAACTCGCTCAGCTCGTCCTCGCTCGGGGATCGTCCCAATCCAATGCGCACTAACAGCGCGCGTTCGCCGCTGCGCGGTCGCTCAAACAACAGCAAACTCCGACAACCGGCTCATTCGTTCGAAGAGCTGGACTCCGCACCTTCGTCGTCGCCCGTCGGCAAGCGAATCGCGCGCGCCGGGACCACGGTGGAAATTGCGTGCTTGTAAACCATCTGGCTCACGCTGTTCTTGAGCAGCACCACGAACTGATCGAACGAATCGATCTGCCCCTGCAGCTTGATGCCGTTCACCAGATAGATAGAGACAGGAACGCGCTCCTTGCGCAAGGTGTTCAGGAACGGATCCTGTAATGATTGCCCTCTGGCCATCATTCGTCTCCTTGTTATGACTTTGAATTCTTCGTTGAGCGTTTCCGACATTGCTGCTTCCTTGCAGCCGGAGGACGGCCGACGCGCACCGCCCGGTGCTCGTTGCAGTGCCGTAGTCTATCACAGCGCTATTCAGGTCGAGTCCGCCTTTCGTCTAATACTGAGTCGATGCCGCGCAGTATTTGGGCGTCCGCCGTGGATTCAAGTGGATCGATCCAAGACACCTCGGTTTCCGCACGCAACCACATTAATTGTCTGCGGGCCAATTGCCGCGTCGCGAAGATTGCTCGCTCCGCCGCTCGTTCCAAAGGGATGTCCCCTTGCAAATGTTCCCAGAGTTGCCGATAGCCGACCGAGCGAATCGCCGGCAAGTCGGCATGGAGGTCCGCCCGAGCATGCAGCGCTCGCACTTCATCCAGCAGGCCGGCGTTCATCATGCTCGCGAAGCGGTTTTCGATGGCCGCGTGCAGCCGCTGGCGGTCGCTCGGAACCCATGCATACGCGATAAAGCGCAAATCCGGCGCGGGCGGCTGCGGTGAGGCATGCAGCTCGCTCAAGGTTTTTCCGGTCAAACGGAAGACTTCCAGCGCCCGCTGAATACGTTGCGCATCATTGGGCCGGATCCGCGCTGCGGCGGTCGGATCGATACGTGCCAGCTCATCGTGCAAAGCCGGCCACCCCCGCTCCGCGGCTTCCCGGTCGAGTTGATCTCTGACGGCCGGGTCCGCGGAAGGCATTTCCGCAAGACCGTGGCGCAACGCCCTAAAATAGAGCATCGTCCCGCCGACCAGGACGGGAAGGCGTGCGTTTCGATGCGACTCCTCGATCGCTCTCGTTGCATCCCGCACGAACTGCCCGGCGGAGTAGGCTTGTGACGGGTCCAAGATGTCGACGAGTCGATGAGGATAGCGCTCGAGCACGTCGCGCGGCGGCTTCCCGGTACCGATATCCATGCCGCGATAGACCATCGCCGAATCGACGCTGATGATGTCGATCGGCCGCTCTCGAGCGAGCCTCAGTACGAGGTCCGTCTTGCCGGACGCGGTCGGTCCCATGATCAACACCGCGGGCTTCCCCGTTGAGGTGTCAAAAGTCTTCATCGCCCGCGCAGGAACATCCGATCCAGGTCTTGCATGCTGAGATACGTCCAGGTGGGGCGACCGTGATTGCATTGATCGCTGCGCACGGTGCGCTCCATTTCCCGCAACAGGGCATTCATCTCCGGGATGCTTAGATTGCGGTTGGCCCGCACGGCGCCGTGACAAGCGATCGTACCGAGCACTTCATTGATCGCCTCCTCGACGCCGCGGCTCGCTCCTTCAGCCACGAGCTCCGCGCCGATGCGGCGGACGAGCTCGTCGATGTCTCGCGTCGTGAGCACCGCCGGGATCGCACGAACCAGCACACCGGTCGGCCCGGAGCGCACGAGGTCCAGCCCGGCGCGCGCGAGCATGGGAGCGTGTTCCTCGAGCGCGTCCGCCTCGGCGGGCGAAACCGAGAGCGCGTGCGGCGTAAGCAACGTCTGCGTCGCGATCGCGCCGTTCGCGAGCGCCGCCTTCAGCTTCTCGTACGTCGTTCGTTCGTGCGCCGCATGCATGTCGACGAGAATCAGGCCATCCGGCGCTTGCGAAAGGATGTACACGCCGTGAAGCTGCGCGAGCGCAAAGCCAAGCGGTGGTGTGTCGGGTGCGCTCTGCGTCGCCGCGACGGTGCTCGAGAAATCGTCGCGCGGGATCTCGCGCCGCCCGGCTGCACGCTCCGATACATGTAGCGAAAGATGCGACTGCGCCGGTCCGCGCGCCGGCCACATGGGCGCCGCGCTGGATTCGCTCGGGAGCACGACGTCGGCACTCGCGGGTGGCGCGACCGCGAGCGACGACCCCGCATGGGTTTCGCGCAGCACGCGCTCGACGGATCGAAATAGGAAGTCGTGCACGTGTCGCGGGTCCCGAAAGCGAACCTCCAGCTTCGCCGGATGCGCATTCACGTCGACCTGACGGGGATCGAGCTCCATGAACAAGACGAATGCCGGAAAGCGGCCGTGGAACATCACGTCGCGATATCCCAAGCGGATCGCGCTCGCGACGAGGCGATCGCGAAGCACGCGTCCATTGAGATAAAAATGCTGCAGATCCGGTTGTGCGCGCGCGAACGTCGGTTGACACAGCCAGCCGGTCAGCTTGCATCCCGCTGACTCGTGCTCGATGTACATCGCATTCGCAATGAATTCGTCGCCGACGACCTGCGCTACGCGGCGCTCGCGTTCGAGCTGCGTGCGCGCCTGCGGATACTCGATCGGCCGCCGCTTGCCGATCGTGAGCGAAAAGGCGGTGTCGAACGCTGACAGCGCGAGCCGTTCGATCATGCGCTCGACGTGCTGATTCTCGGTGCGCTCGGCGCGCAGGAATTTGCGTCGTGCGGGAACGTTGAAGAAGAGATCTCGCACCTCTACCGTCGTGCCGACCGGATGCGGCGCAGGCTCGGGCGGGCTCAGTTGACCGTTGTCGGCGCTGATCGCGTATCCGACTTGCGCGTCGGGTCTTCTCGAGACGAGCCGCATGCGCGAGACCGATGCGATGCTCGGCAGCGCTTCGCCGCGGAAACCGAGCGACGCGACTTGCTCGAGATCGTCGATCGTCGTGATCTTGCTCGTCGCATGGCGCGCCAACGCGAGCGCGAGCTCCTCCCGTTCGATCCCCGAACCGTCATCGCGAACGCGGCACAGACGCACGCCGCCATCTTCGATCTCCACCTCGACGCGCTGCGCACCGGCATCGATGCTGTTCTCCACGAGCTCCTTGACTACGGATGCCGGTCGTTCGACGACCTCGCCCGCCGCGATTTGATGAATGAGCTGCTCGGAAAGAATTCGGATGGACATGGCGCGGCACACGTTGAACCGCGCGCAGAATACCAGACAGGTTAGCGGTTAGCGGTTAGTCAGAGCGCGCTCGCGCGCTTCTTACTCTGACTATCCCCTACTCGCTCTCCCTACCCCCTATCCGCGTCCGCTAGTGGCCGGTTCCGCTTGCCGCATGCCCGACGCCTTCGCTCGTGCTCGCAACGATGGTCGAACCGCCGGCGCCGGAGCGCAGCTTGGCGATCATCGTTCCCGGCGGCGGGCTCGAATAAAAGTAGGAGCGCACGCCCTTGAAGATCGCTTCGGCGAGGCGCTGTTGATGCTTCGGATTGATGAGGCGCGCCTCTTCGGTCGGGTTCGAAATGAAAGCGGTCTCGACGAGCAGCGAAGGAATATCCGGCGCTTTGAGCACGAGGAACCCGGCGTGTTTGACGCCGCGACGCGTGATGTTCCCCATCTCGTACAACGAATTCATCACCTTGTCCGCGGCCTCGATGCTCGCGCTCATGCTCGCTCCTTGAGAGAGATCGAGCAGCACGGACTTCAGCACGTCGTCCTTGTCATCGAGCGACACGCCGCCGACGAGATCGGACGCATTCTCGCGATCCGCCAACCAGCGCGCCGATTCGTCGCTCGCGCCGCGCGCCGAGAGCACGTACACGGACGAGCCGACGACCGAGCGGTCGTGGAACGCATCGGCGTGGACTGAAATGAACATGTCGGCCTGGTGCTTTCGCGCACGAGCCACGCGCTCTCGAAGCGGCACAAAGTAATCGCCGTCGCGCGTGAGCACGGCACGCATGCCGGGCTCTCGATCGATCCGATCCTTGAGGCGCTTTGAGATCGCGAGCGTCACGTTCTTCTCGAACGTGCCGCGTTTGCCTATCGAGCCGGGATCTTGCCCCCCGTGTCCTGCATCGATCGCGATGATGACGTCGCGGCCATGTACGTCCGTCGCGGATTTGACGACCGTCGGCGGAGCGCGTTTCGCCGCCGGTTCCAGATCGACGACGAGACGATGACCGTAGCTGCCGCTCGGTGCGACGGGGAAAGCCTTCGGAGAAGCGTTTGCCGCGAGATCGATCACCACACGCAACGCACCGTTGCCTTGCTCGCCGAGACGGATCTGCTTGATGTACCCCTGGTTCGTCGGAAGCGACCGCGGAGTGTTGCCAGCGTTGGTGGACGCGATATCGACGACGACACGATCGGGGTTGCTCAGCGTCAGCGTCGTGTATTCGGCCGGACCCGACAAATCGAATACGACGCGGGTGGCATCGGGACCTGCCCAGACTCGCACGTCTTTCAAGGTGACGCCGGCGACGGCGGGAACAGCGACAACGAGGCCTACGACCGTCGCGGTCAGGACCGAAAGGACACGTCGTAGGCTCAGCACCGGCATGGTGCGGCGTAATCTAACGCGCGACGCCCAGGGATTTCAATAAAATTATGGACATAGACTCTTTAATTTGGGAGTTACCGCAACATTTCGGCAAGGATATCGACTCCTCTGGGGGTTCCCGCGCTCAAGGACACCTCGCGCCCGGCCGTGGCGGGCTCCAAATAGGCGATCTCGACACGAAGGTCGACCGGCGGCAGGCGCGTACCGGCGCGTGACGGCCATTCGATGAGCAGAATCGCGCCGGGGACGAGCAAATCCCGAACTCCAAGCGGCTCCAACTCGTCGGGATCGGCCAATCGATAAAGATCGAGGTGGTAGATCGAGTGCGTCGCCACCGAGTACGGCTCGACCAAAGTGTAAGTGGGGCTGCGTATCGGCCCTTCGACGCCCGCGGCCGAGAGCACACCTGCCACGAGCGTGGTTTTACCGGCGCCAAGATCGCCTTCCAGCGCCACGCACTGAGCGCGTTCATCCGACGCGAGCAGCACACGCCCAAGTTGACGGCCCAGCTCGCGCATCGCCTCGGGCGAGGACACCGTCAAGCGAGTTGCGGTCGATTGAGACACGTCGGCAAGTACTCGAATAAATCGCTCGCGATCAAACCACGCTCGCCTCGGCGCGCCGCCAGATCGCCGGCCATCGCGTGCGCCAGCACCGCGACACGCACGGCCGCGGCCGTATCCTGCGCCTGAGCCATCACACCTGCGACGACGCCGGTGAGCACATCGCCCATCCCCGGCGAGGCCATGCCCGGATTGCCGCGGTCGCAGATCGAAGGCAACGCGCCCGGAGACACGACGACGCTCGCCGCACCTTTCAGCACGACGATGCTGTCGAAACGAGCGGCGATTGCGCTCGCCGCACCGATACGATCGGATTGCACCTGCTCGGTGGTCTTTCCGAGCAAACGACCAGCTTCTCCGGGATGAGGCGTCAGCACACGCGGGGCTTTCGGCGAAGCGCTCGCACCTTGCCGCGCCAGGAGATTGAGCGCATCCGCATCGAACACGGCGCGCCGCTCGCTGTTGAGAGCCGCTTCGAGCATTGCCTGCGACCATTCGTCCTGTCCGAGACCGGGTCCGACCGCGAGCACGTCGGCGCGCTCGATCAATGCGCCGAGCTCCGCCGCGCTCGCCACGCCGCGACACATGAGCTCGGGCCGCGCAGCAACGATTGCGCCGACATTCTCGGGCCGCGTCGCGACGGTTACCCGACCGGCGCCTGATCGAAGCGCCGCTTCTCCGGCGAGGCGAGCCGCGCCGGCCATCCCTACTCCGCCGCCTACGACCAGAACATCGCCGTTCTGACCCTTGTGAGCGGTGCGAGGCCGCGGCGGAAGCACACGCCCGATCTCGTCTTCGCTGAGGCGCAGCGCCGTGGCAGGCACGTGCGCCAGTGCGTCGCGGCGAATTTGCAGATCGTCGAACACGAGCGTGCCGACGTGATCCGGCCCCGCGCCGACATAGAAACCAAGCTTCAAGCCGATGAACGTCACCGTGCGATGAGCGCGCACGGCGGCGCC
>JAAYXG010000154.1 GCA_012516015.1 Lysobacteraceae bacterium
CCGAACGAGCTCATCCGCTTCTGATCACTCGTGGGGTGCCCGGCACTCACGACGTGCGGCTTGGGATCGAGACGCTCGAGGCATTGAAGCGCCCCGGCGAAGTCGCGCTTCCCAGGTTCGACAAATCCAGCGACGATCGCCGGCCGATAGACGCGTGGCCGCGCGTGCAAGCACCCGTGCAGGTCGTGCTGTTCGAAGGATGGTGCGTCGGAGCGGCCCCGCAAGACGATGCAGCGCTCGCTCGGCCGGTGAATTCGCTAGAGTGCGAGCAGGATCCGGATGGACGATGGCGGCGCTTCGTGAACGATGCTTTGCGCACCGACTACCAAGCCCTCTTCGCGCTGCTCGACATGCTCATCTTGCTGCAGACGCCGAGCTTCGACGTCGTTTACGCCTGGCGGCTCGAACAAGAACGCAAGCTCCGTGAGCGCGAAGAGCGACCGGGATCGCGCATCATGAACGAAGCGGAGATCGCAAGATTCATCGCGCACTACGAGCGTCTCACGCGCCATATCCTCGAGGAAATGCCGAGGCGCGCGGACGTCGTGCTTCGATTGAACGAGGAGCGCGAGCCGGTTCTTTAGAAGCTATTCTCTGCCTCCTCTGCGTGTGTTCTTGTGGCTATTCGGCGATACGACATGATTCGCTTCATTCTTCTTTGCGCGCTCGCGTTCGTTTCGCCCGCTCATGCGGCCGACGATCGGCCGCGCTTGTTCGTGCTCACGGATATCGAGAACGAGCCCGACGATGCGCAGTCGCTCGTCAGACTGCTCGTGCACTCGAATCGGTACGAGATCGAGGGTCTCGTTGCGACGACATCGGTGTGGCTTCCCGACCGAACGGCACCGGAGCGGATTCGCCGCATCGTCGATGCTTATGCCCGCGTGCGGGATCGACTCGAAAAGCACGAGAGCGGTTTTCCGGAAGCCGAGACGCTGCGGCGAGTCATCGCCTCGGGGTTGCCGACCTTCGGCATGAAAGGTGTAGGGGAAGGTAAGGAGTCCCCCGGGTCGACGATGCTCATTGCCGCGGTCGATCGAGCGGACGAGCGTCCTCTCTGGGTGGCGGCTTGGGGCGGGACGAACGTGCTCGCGCAAGCGCTCTGGCACGTTTCGCGCTCGCGATCCGAAGCGGAGCTCGCGCGCTTCGTCGCGAAGCTGCGCGTGTACGCGATCTCGGATCAGGACGATTCGGGTCCGTGGATTCGCGAATCGTTCCCGGAGCTCTTCTACATCGTGAGCCCGGGCTACGAAGAAAACGACGGGGGCGGCTATCACTACGGCACGTGGACCGGGATCTCCGGCGACCGATTTCACGGACGCTTCGACGGCGGCGATTTCTCGCTCGTCACGAACGAATGGCTCGAAGCGAACGTGATCAAGGATCACGGTCCGCTCGGGGCGGAGTACCCCCGATGGGCGTACTTGATGGAGGGCGACACGCCTTCCTTCCTCTATCTATTCCCGAACGGACTCGGCTCGCCCGAGCATCCGGACTACGGCAGTTGGGGCGGGCGGTACGAGTACTACACGCCGCATCGACGCCCGTGGCATCGACAGGCGGAAACGCGGCCGATCTGGACGAACGCGGTCGATGAAGTGATCGGCGCGGACGGTCAACCGCACAACTCCATCTATGCGACGATCTTCCGGTGGCGCAGCGCTTTCCAGAACGAGCTCGCCGCGCGCATGGATTGGTGTGTGACCGAGCCGCACGAAGCGAACCATCCTCCGCTCGCGCGCCTCGCGCATCCGGCCACGATGGACGTTCATTACGGTGACACGGTCGCGCTGAGCGCGAAAGGCTCTTCCGATCCGGACGGCGATGAGCTCGACTACAGGTGGTTCGTCTATCGCGAGGCCGGCACGTATATGGGGCGACCGGTGCTGCAGAATGCGGATCAGCGCGATGCGAAGATCACGATCCCGAAGGTTACTTGGCGCGAAGGCCAGCGCTCCGAAGAACCGAAGACGCTACACGTGATCTTGGAAGTGACCGATCGCGGTAAGCCCGCGCTCACTCGTTATCGGCGAACGATAATCACTGTTTGGTAGTGGACGTGTCACCACCTATGATGCACGTACTTCGCGATCTCCACTTGGTAGATCGTCCGTAAAGCCTGCATGACTTCCGCGCTCAGCGCGGGCAGCGCGCTCGCTGCGGCGTTCGCTTCCGCTTGCGCTCGGGATTTCGCGCCGGGAATGACGACGGAGACGGCATCCGCCATCAGAATCCACCGCAGTGCGAACGCGGCCATCGTCGTGTGCGCGGGCACGAGCGGGCGAATGGCTTCGACCGCATCCAGGGCGACTTCATACGGCACGCCTGCAAACGTCTCGCCGACATCGAAGGCTTCTCCATGGCGATTGAATAGGCGATGGTCGTCCTCCGAGAACTTCGTGTCGTGCTTCATCTTGCCGGTCAGAAGGCCGCTTGCGAGCGGTACGCGGACGATCACGCCGACGTTGCGCGCCTTTGCCTCGCGAAAGAAGAGATCCGCGGGACGTTGCCGGAAGATGTTGTAGATGATCTGAACGGATGCGACGTTCGGATACTCGATCGCCTTGAGCGCCTCTTCGACTTTTTCGACCGAGACGCCGTAGTAGCGGATCTTGCCCGCTGCCGCGAGGCGGTCGAGCGCATCGAACACTTCCGGCCGGTAATACACTTCCGTCGGCGGGCAATGCAGCTGCAAGAGATCCAGGGTCTCGACCCCTAGGTTCTCGAGGCTGCGCTCGACGAACGATTCGAGGTTCTCGTACGTGTAGCCGCTTGCGACATGCGGCGACAAGCGCCTGCCGGCCTTCGTCGCTACGATCGGTCGTGGACCTCGCCACTGCTTCAAGACGCCGCGAATGATTCGTTCGGAGCGACCGTCGCCATAGACGTCCGCCGTGTCGATGAACGTGGTGCCTGCTTCCAATGCCGCGAGCAAAGCTTCCCGCGCTTGTCCCTCGTCGACGTCTCCCCAGTTTCCTCCGATGGCCCACGCGCCGAAACCGATCTCGGATACATTCCAGCCGGTACGGCCGAAGGGGCGGGTATGGATCGTCATGAGTGTCCTCGGGACGAGATCGAGATGTGACTCAGCCGCTCACGGCTAGAGCCTCGCACGTAGCGTAAACAGGAACGGGTGCCAGGGCGAGTCAGAAAATGAAAAGGACGGCGCCTATGAAAGACTACGGAAGATCGCCCACCCATCTCTATGCTTC
>JAAYXG010000012.1 GCA_012516015.1 Lysobacteraceae bacterium
GCGAACGCTTGGCCAGATCCGCGATACGCGTGTTCTCGGTCGCCTTGATGATCCTGATCTTGTAGGGCTCGGCGAGCGCGAACTCATTTTGCTTGAGCCTGCGGAACGTGTTGATCGTGGAGTTGAACAGAGGATCAGCCGCCGGTACGCCGCTCGAAGCTTTGCTCGCTCCCGCGAAGATGTAGGCGAGGTTGTTGTAGTAGATGACCGTATAGCGCGCGGGCCCGACGCCGAAAGGCGTCTTGGCGGCGCGGACGACCGCGGTGTGGCCCTGCAATCCGTTGACTTCGATCGCCTGCGCTTGACCAGCGCTGCCAGTCCTCGCCAACAAGCGCGACAAGAACTCGCGAGGTCCCGTATTGGGCGGCGGCGCCTGAGTCTGCATCTGCAGCACGCTGTCTTTATTCGGCGAGACTGCGACCAACCGATCGGCCTGATTCTCGACGATCCATCCGGTCGGGAACGCGAGCGTGAAACCCATGTCTGCGTGATAGAAACGATTGCCCTTCAATACCCCCTGTGCGCGACTCGTACCGAAGGGCAGCCCCTGGATCGCTCTCAAGTAGCGTTCTTGGCCCGCGTCCGTCTTATGGTCGTCGGTGTGAAGTTTCTCCGCGGCCTTGACGACCTCACGCAAGCGTTGATCGTTGTCCGGGTGCGTCGAGAATACGCCGTGATAGACCCGCGGCTCGCGCTTCTCTTCGCGTGCACGCTGGATCTCGAATAGCTCCTGATTTTTCAGGATCCGTACGACGTCGATCATGTGATCGGGATCCATGCCGGTGCGAGCGAGATACTCCGCGCCCAAGCGATCGGCTTCGAGCTCCTGATCACGCCCATAGCCGCGGATGATGGCGGCACCCGCATAGTTGGCAAGACCGGCCAAATCGCCGCTACCGGTAAACACGCCGATCGCGGCCGCGCCGATATTCGCGAGCGTCGATTGGCTTTTCTGACGGACCGGGTGGCGAGCTGTAACGTGCCCGATCTCGTGACCCAACACTGCCGCGAGCTCGGCCTCCGAATTGAGAAAGGCCATGATGCCGCGCGTGATGTAGACGAACCCGCCGCCGGTCGTGAAGGCGTTGATGTCTTGGCTATCGAGAACGGTGAACGTGTACTGGAGATCGGGCCGATGACTCACCTTGGCCGCACGCTGGCCCACTTCGTTGACGTACTGCTGTAGCCGCATGTCTTGATACGGCCCGCCGAAATGGTGCAGCAGCATGGGGTGCACTTCTTTGGCGCGGTTGATTTCCCCCGCTTCCGATTGCAGGACGAGATCCGGTCGGCCGGTGACGGGGTTCGTCGCGCAGCTCGACAAGGCCGTCGCTGCGAGCGCGACGAGGAAGGCATTGCGTATCGATGCGGTTGAAATCATGGCAGCGGCTCGTTGGCGTGGATCGAACCCATGCATGCTCGACCCTCGCATGGTGCCTGCGAGCGGGTGAGCGTTCAATTCAGGGAGGAGCTCGCCCGCCCGGCGGTCACTTGCGCCCCGGGATTGAACCAGTTTCGAAATGAATAAAACCAGAACAACGCATGGATGAGAACCCTCGCACGCGCGCGAGTTCCGTTGCCCTGAAACGCAAAGGGCGCCTGGAACGGCGCCCTTTCTTCGACCGAGAGGGGACGTGCGCGCTTAGCGCGCGTACTTGCGGCGGAACTTGTCGACGCGACCGCCGGTATCCACGATCTTCTGCTTTCCGGTGTAGAACGGATGGCAGTTCGAGCACACCTCGATTTGCAGATCGTGGCCGAGCGTAGAGCGTGTCGTGAACGTGTTCCCGCAGCTGCAGGTCACCGTGGTCTCTTTGTATTCGGGGTGGATGCCGGCTTTCATGATCGTTCGAGCGCCCGTGCGCTCCTCCGGAAAAAAGGCGCGCAGTGTAGCCCCCGAATCCCCCCCAAGCAAGGCCGAACCGAGAGCCACGATAATCTGAC
>JAAYXG010000155.1 GCA_012516015.1 Lysobacteraceae bacterium
AGCTGCATCGCTTACAGAGGATCATACAAAGACGACTCTCGCGAAGCACGCCAAGCTGACCAAGACAAGAACAAGAAGAAAATTGTCCCCCCTCTTACCTCTGCGCCTCTGCGTCTCTGCGTCTCTGCGTCTCTGCGAGAGTATTTTGTCTTGATCTTGCTCTTACGTTGGCGAGCATAGCGTGCTTGGTGAGTGTCCATTCTGCTCTTCACATGCAAGACGGAGACGCCGCGTCATTGGCCTTGCCCATGCGCGGGCCCGGTGGCACCCTTCGGCACTCGGTCCTTCGTCGGGAGATTCGAAGATGCGCGACCTCGTTCGACCCAAGCTCGATCTGGATCCCGAAGGTCGGCGCTTGCCGATCAAGCTCGATACGACGACGAACGGCGAATTCGCGCCGATTCCGCTCGATGAATCCTTGCGGCGCGCCAATCGACTCGCCTCCGAGTGGGCCGGCACTTTCGCGAAGAAGCTCGGCCGCACGCGCCGTTCGTTCCTGATGTCGGTCTGCGGAGCGGCCTCCACGCTGCTCGCGTTCAACGCAGCTCATGCGCAAGCGGGACGACGCGGCGGATTCTTTCAACTCGCGCAAGATGCGGCGCTCGACGAGCAGCTCGCCGCCGCCGAGCTCGGCAAGAAGGAGTTCATCTTCGACGTGCAGGGTCATTTCGTGAATCCGACCGGCGCGTGGACACGCTCGCTGCCGCCGGGTGCGAAGCCGCTGCAGATGCCGAAGACGCAATGCGAGCTCGCAAGCCGTCCCGGCGAGCGCAGCTATCTCGAGTGCATCGGCCCCGACGAATTCATCAAAGACGTGTTCCTCGATTCCGACACCGATTTGATGGTGCTGAGCTTCGTGCCTTCGACACGCGAAGACGAGCCGCTGACGATCGAGGAAGCCATTGCCACCCGCGATATCGTCGAGAAGATGGAGGGCTCGAAACGCCTGCTCTTGCACGGGCGCGTCAATCCGAATCAAGAGGGCGATCTGGAAGACATGGAACGGCTCGCTGAGCTCGGCATCGTCGCGTACAAGACATACACGCAGTGGGGACCGAACGGCCGGGGATTCTGGATGACGGACGATGTCGGCGTTGCTTTCGTCGAGAAGGCGCGCAAGCTCGGTGTTCGCAACATCTGCATTCACAAGGGGCTCGATTTCGGACCGCAGAGCTACGAGCACTCGACGTGCCGCGACATCGGCCCGATCGCGAAGCAATTCCCGGACATGAACTTCCTCATCTATCACTCGGGTTTCGTGTCGAGCAAACCCGAAGGTCCTTACGACGCGAAGCGTACCGACGGGATCGACGCGCTCGTCACCTCGGTGCTCGAAAGCAACGTGAAGCCCAACAGCAACGTCTACGCGGAGCTCGGCTCCACGTGGCGCTTTCTGTCGATGCGCGATCCGGACTCGGCTGCGCACGCGATGGGCAAGCTGTTCAAGTACATCGGCGAGGACAACGTGCTGTGGGGCACCGACTCGATCTGGTACGGCTCGCCGCAGGATCAGATCCAGGCGTTCCGCACGTTCCAGATCTCGGAAGAACTGCAAGAGCGCTACGGCTATCCGCCGATGACGCCGACGCTGCGCGCAAAGGTGTTCGGACTGAACGCGACGAAACCCTACCGGCTTTCCGCCGAAGAGCTGCGCCGCTACACCGAACAGGATGCCGTCGCGCAGGCGAAGCTCGCGTACGAAGAGCGACCGAATCCGTCCTTCGCCACGTACGGCCCGCGCACGCGCCGCGAGTTCCTCAACTTGCGGGCATGGCACGCGGGAGAACCCTGATCGCGATCTGGACGCAAGCGCGCCTGGACAGAAGAGATAATCTCGCGAAGATGTAAAGCCCGCAGAGGCAAGAGCAAGGGCGACTGCACGAGATGAGGTATGTGACCGATGAGCGGAACTGATCGGCGTTCGTTCTTGCGGCAGGCGGGACTTGCCGGGATGGCATCCGCGGTGTCGCCGCTCGCGTTCGGACAAGCCGCCTCAGGGGCGGTCAAGTCCGAAGTGGCGAGAGTGGCGCCTTTGCCGAAGCCCAAGCATTCCATCCGCTTCGCCGCCATCGGTCTCGACCATGCGCACATCTACAGCATGACGGCGGCCATCCAGCGAGGCGGCGGGGAGCTCGTCTCGTTCTATGCAAAGGACGAGAAGCAGATCGCGGAGTTTCGCCGACGCTTCGGAGACGTAAAGCTCGCACGCAGCGAAGCTGAGATCCTGGAAGACGAATCCATTCAGCTCGTCGCCGCGGCACCGATTCCGGACGAGCGAGCGCCGCTCGGCATCCGCGTCATGCGCGCGGGCAAGGACTATCTCGGCGACAAGCCCGCGATCACGACGCTGGAGCAACTCGCGGACGTCCGGCGCGCCGTCAAGGAAACGAAACGCAAGTTCGCGATCATGTACTCGGAACGGCTCGAGGTACGTTCGGCTGTCTATGCGGGCGAGCTGATTCGACAAGGCGCGATCGGACGCGTCATTCAGACGGTGAACTTGGCGCCGCATCGAATGAACGCGTCGAATCGCCCGGCATGGTTCTTCGATAAGGCGCGCTACGGCGGCATCCTGACCGACATCGGCTCGCATCAAGCGGATCAGTTTCTCTACTACACGAACAGCACGAAGGCGCAGGTCGTCGCGGCGCAGACGGGTAACCTGGCGCATCCGCAGTATCCGAAGTTCGAAGATTTCGGCGACATGATCATCGCCGGCAACGGCGGGACGGGCTATGTACGGGTCGATTGGTTCACGCCGGACGGATTGAGCACTTGGGGCGACGGTCGCCTCTTCATCCTCGGCACCGAGGGCTACATAGAGCTGCGCAAGTACATCAACATCGCATCGGGCCTGGACGGAGGCAATCACCTCTACATCGTGGATAAGAAGCAAGCACGCCACATCGACTGCAAGGACGTGCCGCTGCCCTTCGGCCCGCAATTCGTGGAAGACATCGTGAACCGCACCGAGGCCGCACAGAACCAGCAACAAGCCCTGCTCGCGGCGGAGCTCGTGCTGATCGGTCAGAAGAATGCCACCCCGCCGGTTCTGTCGTGATCGGCGACTCGTGATTCGCGGATCGTTTGGCTACCCGCGAATCACGAATCGGGGATCGAAGAATCAGGGCGCAGAAGAATCAGGGCGCATGTTATCGACGCCCGCCTGTCCAGGAAAGCGCGTAAACAGCTCGGCGACGACCCGATCGATCGCCTCTCTTGGCCTTGCCAGGTCTTCCTCGCGAATCTTGCCTTCGGCGATGCCTTCCCAGACGAGTTGCTTGCGCCGCGCATCGACGACGTCGATGTTTGCCGTGCCTATCGGATAAGTCACCGTATCGACGTCCTGTGCATAGAGCGGCCACGTGCCGTACAAGCCGTAGCGATAGCCGTAATAGCCGTAACCCATGGATGCGGTCGGCCGCGAGCGCACCTCCGTACGCTCGCGTACGTTCGCATAGAAATTCACGAGAAGATCGGGATCCTCCTCGACATACTGATAACCGCG
>JAAYXG010000156.1 GCA_012516015.1 Lysobacteraceae bacterium
CGCCAAAGGCGGAGAACAGCGAAGGTCCAACCTCTGGCAGTGCCACGCGGTCCTGCGGGCGGCGTGGTCCCGCGAGGCTGGGAACGACCGTCGAGAGATCGAGCTCGAGCAGCTCGTCGAACAGCGGCTCGGGCGAGTCGTCGGTGCGGAACATGCCCTGCGCCTTGGAGTACTGCTCAACCAGGTCAACCAGTTCTTCCGAGCGGCCGGTCATGCGCAGGTAGCGCAATGTTTCGTCGTCAACCGGGAAGAGTCCCGACGTTGCGCCGTATTCCGGCGACATGTTGCTGATCGTCGCGCGGTCGGCGAGCGGCAGATTGGCGAGTCCGTCGCCGAAGAATTCGACGAACTTATCGACGACGCCCTTCTTGCGCAGCATCTCGGTGACGGTGAGCACGAGATCCGTTGCCGTTGCGCCCGGCGGCAGCGTGCCCGAGAGCTTGAAGCCGATGACGTTCGGAATCAGCATGGTCACCGGCTGACCGAGCATCGCCGCTTCCGCTTCGATGCCGCCGACGCCCCAACCGAGCACGCCGAGCGCGTTGACCATCGTCGTATGAGAGTCGGTGCCGACCAGGGTGTCCGGATACGCCCAACGCACGCCGTCCTTGTCTGCGTCGAAGACGACGCGCGCCAAGTGCTCGATGTTGACTTGGTGCACGATGCCGGTGTTCGGCGGCACGACCTTGAAGTTGCGAAATGCGCTCTGGCCCCATCGCAGGAATGCGTAGCGCTCGGAATTGCGCTTGAACTCGATGACCGTGTTCTTCAGCAGCGCCTCGCGGCTGCCGTAAGCGTCGACTTGCACGGAATGGTCGATGACGAGCTCGGCGGGGGAAAGCGGATTGATCTCGTCGGGGTTGCCTCCGAGCTTCACCATCGCTTCGCGCATCGCGGCGAGATCGACGATGGCGGGCACGCCGGTGAAGTCCTGCATGATCACGCGGCTCGGCGTGAACGAGATTTCGTAGGCAGGCGCGGCAGCGGGATCCCAGCTCAGCAAGGCTTCGATGTCTTCGCGCGTGACGTTCACGCCGTCCTCGAAGCGCAGCAGGTTTTCGAGCAGGATCTTGAGCGAGAAGGGAAGCCGCGCGACGTTCTTGTCCTCGAGCGCGGCGAGACTCGCGACCTCGAAGTTATTGCCGCCGACCGCGAGCGTCCTACGCGCCTTGAACGAATCTTTCATGCGTCCTCCGGGGATCTGGGGCGGATCCGCCGGGAAGGGCGGAGCCACGATAAAGCTTGCGAATTATAGCGGCTCGTGCGCGGCGAGGCATGCGTGTCAATCTTTCATCCAGCGCGTAGCGCAGCTTCGCTTATCGCGTAGTCAGCGGCGCGAAGGGCGCGCAGATAGATACGCGTTCAGCGCTTTTCTTGTTCGATGACGCCGCCGCCCAGGCACACATCGTCCTGATAGAAGACGACATACTGGCCCGGAGTCACGGCGCGCTGCGGCTCGTCGAAACGCACTTGGCACGTTCCGTCCTCGAGACAGCGCACTGCAGCGGGCTGGTCGGGCTGGCGATAACGAATTTTCGCCGTGCAACGAAACTCCGCGCTCGGCGGCGTGCCGGCGACCCACGCGAGCTGTCCTGCGCGCAGCTCGCGGCGGAACAAAGCCGGATGGTCGTGTCCCTGTACGACGATGAGCACGTTTCGTGTCAGATCCTTGTCTGCGACGTACCAGGGTTCGTCGCTCGCGTCGGCGCGGCCGCCGATCTGCAGGCCTTGGCGCTGACCCAACGTGTAGTACATGAGCCCGCGATGGGCGCCCACTTTCTTGCCGTCGATCGTTTCGATCGTGCCGGGCTGCGCCGGCAAATATTTCTCGAGAAATTCTGTGAATGGACGCTCGCCGATGAAACAGATGCCGGTACTGTCCTTCTTGTCGAAGACAGGCAAGAGCAGCTCGCGGGCCTTCGCGCGCACCTCGCTCTTTTGCATGCCGCCGATCGGGAACAAGGTACGCGAGAGTGCTTCGGCCGAGATTGCGTGCAAGAAATAGCTCTGATCCTTGTTCGCATCGAGCGCTCTCAGCAGCCGCACGTTCGGTTCGTGCTCGACGCGCGCGTAGTGGCCGGTCGCGACCCACTCGGCGCCGAGTCGACGCGCGTAGTCGAAGCACACGCCGAACTTGATCTCGCGGTTGCAGAGCACATCCGGGTTCGGTGTCCGTCCGGCGCGGTACTCGGTCAGGAAGTACTCGAACACCCGCTCGCGGTACTCGCCCGCGAAGCTCACCTTGTGCAATGGGATCCCGAGTTGCTCGCAGACTTTGCGTGCATCCTGAAAATCTTCCGCAGCCGTGCAGTAACCATCCTCGTCTTCGTCCCAGTTGCTCATGAACAGTCCCTGCACGTCGTAGCCCTGCTGCAGGAGCAACCAGGCGGCGACGGAAGAGCCGACACCACCGGACATTCCGACGATTACGAGAGGACGGGCCATTTTTTCGCGGTTGGCGGGGTAGGGGTTAGCAATTAGTCAGAAAATACCGCCGCGCGTTCCGCGGCGCCTGCAGCGCAGGCGAGACGCAACCGCTGAGTGCTTCTACAGGCGTGAGACGAGGCTGAGATGCGTCACGGCTTCGAGATCATTGCGGGCGCTCGGCGCCATGAGCTCCGTCAAGACGTCCAGCGGAAAGCGCTGGCCAGACCGATAATCGTCGATGCAGCGAAGCACCATCGGGCTGCGCAGCCGAGCGCTTCGGCCGACGATCTGCTCGCGCGACATCCAGAGCGCACGCTCGATGCCGCGATCGAGTTGCCGAGTCGGATCGTGATCGCTCACAGAGCCGCAAAACGCGAGGCGAAGGAAGCTCCGATTGCGCTCCGGCTGCTCCCAGAAGTACATCCCGACGAGCGCCTCGGGGTGAAACACCCACGCCGTCTCTTCGAGCGTTTCCCGTACGACCGCATCCACCGCGCGCTCGCCACGTTCGACGTGACCGGCAGGCTGGTTGAACACCATGCGGTTCCCGGCGCGCTCTTCGACGAGCAGGAATTCGCCGTCGCGCTCGACGACCGCCGCTACGGTTAGATCGGGTCTTACTGACATTTCAGCAGTATAGCGTGGATTCTGCGTGCGGTTTGTGATGAAAGTCGGAATGGGGCGAGAGGGCTTGGGGCCTGGGGCTTGGGCCAGAGGGCGGTCGTCATCACCCGTATCACCCCTTCTCAGACCTCCTTCGCGAGCCGTGCGGCTTCGCCGATGTACGTGGCGGGCGAGAGCTCGAGCAGTGTCCGCTTCGCGTCCGCCGGCAAGTCGAGCTTCGAGATGAAGGCGCGCAAGCCGTCCGCACCGACGCGCTGGCCGCGCGTGAGCTCTTTCAATTGCTCGTATGCATGCTCGACGCCATAGCGCCGCATGACCGTTTGGATGGGCTCGGCGAGCAGCTCCCAATTCGCGTCGAGATCCTCCGCGAGACGAGCGGGATCCACGTCCACGCGCTCGAGGCCGCGTTCGATCGATCGCCACGCGATCAAACCGTGGCTGACTGCGACGCCGACGTTGCGCAGCACCGTCGAATCCGTGAGATCGCGCTGCCACCGTGAGATCGGCAGCTTGTCGGCGAGAAACCTGAGGATCGCGTTCGCAAGCCCGAGATTGCCTTCCGCGTTCTCGAAATCGATCGGATTGACCTTGTGAGGCATCGTCGAGGAGCCCACTTCGCCCGCGACCGTGCGCTGACGGAAGTAACCGAGCGAGATATAGCCCCACATGTCCCGACACAGATCGATGAGCACCGTGTTGATGCGCGCGAGGGCATCGAAATACTCGGCCATCCAATCGTGCGGCTCGATTTGGGTCGTGTAGGGATTCCATTGCAGTCCGAGCGATTGCACGAAACGCTCGCCGAGCTTTCGCCAATCGACATTCGGATAGGCGGCGAGATGCGCATTGAAGTTGCCGACCGCGCCATTGATCTTGCCTGCGATCGCAACCGTCGCCAACTTCGTGCGCTGTTCAGCGAGGCGATACGTGAAGTTCGCGATTTCCTTGCCGAGCGTCGTCGGCGTGGCGGGCTGACCGTGCGTGCGCGACATCATCGCCAAGGTCGCGGTGCCATGCGCGAGCGTGCGCAGGCGCGTGATCAAGGCGTCGAGCCTGGCCAATAGCACTTGCTCGCGCGCTTCGCGCAACATGAGCGCGTAGCTCAGATTGTTGATGTCTTCGGAAGTGCACGCGAAATGTACGAATTCGCGCTTGCCCCGCCAGGCCGGAACCGCGTCGAGGCGACCCTTGACGAAGTATTCGACGGCCTTCACGTCGTGATTCGTCTCGCGCTCGATGCGTTTTACTTCGGCCGCATCCGCGTCCGTGAGCTCGGCCGCGAGCGCATCGAGCACGGTGAGCGCCGCAGGCGGAAGGCCCCGAAGCTCGGCGATCCCGGGTTCGGCTGCGAGCGCCTTCAGCCAGAGCGCTTCGACTCTGACACGTTGGCGTATCAGTCCTCTCTCGCTGAAAAGAGGGCGAAGCTCGGCGGCCTTGTCGGCATAGCGCCCATCGATCGGGGAAATCGCGTTGAGTGGTGAAGTCACGGTTGGCTCACGCAAGCGGTTGGCGACAGCGGTTGGCGGTAGAATCCCGAAACCGCGCTTTCTGCTCGAGCGTCGCGAATGGGTCTCGCGCCGTCCTGACCCTGTCGGGACGACCGCATACCGGTATCGCTAACCGCTTTGGCAGCAGCCGCATTGTAGAATCAAACCGTCGGTTCTTCGACGTTTCGTCAACGGATTCCCTGGTGGACAAGAAAGATTTCCGCATCGAACACGATAGCTTGGGAGAGCTCAAGGTGCCGGCCGAGGCCCTTTGGGGCGCTCAGACGCAGCGCGCCATCGAGAACTTTCCCGTGAGCGGTTTGCGTATGCCGCGCGACTTCATACGCGCGCTCGGGCTCATCAAGTGGTCGGCGGCGACGACCAACGTGGAGCTCGGCGGCCTCGACGCGAAACGCGCGGCGGCCATCCAGAAGGCTGCGCTCGAAGTCGTCGAAGGCAAACATGACGCGCAGTTTCCGGTCGACGTGTTCCAAACCGGATCGGGGACGAGCAGCAACATGAACGCGAACGAGGTGATCGCGCGCCTTGCCTCCCGATACGCCGGCATCGACGTTCATCCGAACGATCACGTGAACATGAGCCAGAGCTCGAACGACGTGATCCCGACGGCGA
>JAAYXG010000157.1 GCA_012516015.1 Lysobacteraceae bacterium
GAAGTGCATTGATCGCAGCCGAACGCCCAGCGTGGGCGTCGAGCGAGCCTTCGCGCGCAGCTGTCCCGGGGAACATGCGATACCTATCTTCGTCGCTCCGGCGGAGGCCGGAGTCCAGGCGTTCGCACGCATGGTACGTCCCTTTTAGCCTGGATCCCGGCCTACGCCGGAACGACTAGATGTTGAGTCTCGCCAAAGCCGAAGCGTCTGCTTGCCGTTGTTCTCGGCCCCAGCTCGTTGTCTACATCATCTTTCCCGGGCGGTAGTGTGCGAACCGAGGATCGTCACAAATCCTCCAGCAAGGATCCGGCGACCCAGTCGTGCTCGCCATTGCTCGAGCGTACGTTGCCGCCGCTTACGACGGAATAGTCGCCGGTTGCGGTGTTACGTTGGCCGCCCGTCGCGGACGAGAACGTTCCGCTCGCTTCATTCTGCCGCCCGCCGCTCACGGTGGAACCATTGCCGCTCGCGATGTTGCTGTTGCCGCCGCTCACGGTGGCGAAGGAGCCGCGTGCTTCGTTCGCGGTGCCGCCGACGACGCTTGCGTAGCTGTTGGTTGCCGCGTTCTGTACGCCGCCGCTGATGCTCGAGGCGAAGCCGCTCGCCGTGTTCTGCGCTCCGCCGCTCACTGCCGCGTAACTGTGGTTTGCCGTATTCGACCAACCGACGACGATGCCGCTCCAGCGCGAGAAATTATTCTCCGGCCCGACAACCAGGTAATGCGAGCCGCTCTTGTGATTAAGGGCCCAGACGCCGCCGGCAGCGCTGCACGTCGCCTCGTCCAACAGCGGGACATCGTTTGCGTCTGCGCCAATCGAGCAAACTTCGGTACCGCTCGTGCGCGCTTCGTTGTAGCCCAGAATGAGATTGCCGAGGCCGTTGGTCGAGGCGCTACGCTCCATGCCGTTGACGATCTGCAGGTTCGCACCGGTGAGCACGACGGTGGGGCCGTTCGCGGACTGCACGTCGATATACGGATTCAACGCCATGACTTGGCTGTTCTCGAGTGCTTCGAGTCGCGCGGCGAGCTGCGCGATCGTCGCCTCGAGCGCCGCGATCCTTGCGTGGTTGTCGTCGACGGCCGACTTCACAGCGCCGAAGTTGTCGTTGACTTCGTTCGCTCTCGCCGGCGTACCCGACGTAAACGTCGTGAGTCCAGTGACGTCGGAGGCTTGCGCGGTCGGCAGCGACAGCGCACACGAGATGGCACATAGAGCGAGCTTGAGAGATCGGCTCATCGCGATACTCCTTTAGTGTGATTCCGCGTGCAGCAGAAACGGATCAGGGCTGAGACAGCGTGCCCGCTGCCCAGCTATTGTCAGTTGCGGCATTGACGGAGCTTCCGCCGCTCACGGTGCTGTTGGCGCCGCTCGCGTTGTTGAGCGCGCCGCCGCTCACGCTCGAATTGTTGCCGGCCGCTTGATTGTTCCACCCGCCGCTTACGTGTGCGTTCAGTCCGCTCGCGCGATTGCCGACGCCGCCGCTGACACTCGCCTGCGAAGCACTCGAGATGTTGCCGAGTCCGCCGCTCACGCTGGATGCGTGAGCGGTGGCACGATTGTCGGAGCCCCCGCCCACGCTACTGTTGGTGCCGCTCGCCGTGTTGCCGAATCCGCCGCTCACGACCGAGTAGTTGCCGCTTGCTTGGTTGTAGCTGCCGCCGACGATGCTTGTGAATGGCTGATTGCTCATATTGCGCCAGCCGAGCACGACACCGCCGTAGCTCGAATAGTTATGCCGCGCGCCGACGATGAGATTGTGCGAACCGGTCTTGTGGCTGCGCGCCCAAACACCGCTTGCAGCGCTGCATCCGGCTTCATCGACGATGAGCACGCCCGCGGTAGTCGTGCCGATCGAGCAGGATAGTGCGCCATCGGTGCGCGGTTCGTCGTAGCCAATGATGAGATTGCCTGCACCATTCGTCGTGGCCGTAGTCCCTCGACCGTTGACGATCTGGAGGTTGGCGCCGGCGAGCGTTACTTTCGGCGTATCAGCGGTGCTGACGGTCAGATAGGGTTCGAGTGCCATGACCTGACTCGTTCGCAGTGCCGCGAGCTGCGTGGCCTGCGCGCCGAGCTCGAGCGCTTGAGCGGCGAGCTCGGACGCCTGCGCGTCGATCGTCGTTTGCATCTGCTCGAGCGCCTGCTGCAAGGAGGCGATCGTCTGCTGCATCGCGAGGATTTGCGCATGACTGTCGTCGACCGCAGCTTTGACAGCGGTGAAGTTCGCGTTGACCTCACTCGCTTTCGCGGGTGTGCCGGCGACAAAGGTCGTGAGCCCGGTGACTTCACTGGCCCACACAGGTTGGCTCAGGATCGCGGACATTGCGATCGAGACCGCGATGAGAATGCGGCGTGTCATCCGTTCTTCCCTCATGCCCAGTTGCTCTGATCCCAAACGAGGTCATTCCAGTTGCTGCTTCGTGCAGGCGGATCGTTCGGCGAGCGCGAAGGCGGCGAGTTGGAGCTGCCGCCACCGCAGGCGGTCAAGCATGTCGATGCGACCAGCACGAGAACCAGCCCGATGTGTCTCGGGAACGATAGAGAAGTAGACATAGGCGTAACGCCGCTCCTGCATCGAGCAATGGGCGTGCAGGCTAGCGATCGGCCGCTTACCGATCGCTTACAGATCGGGGCGGGCCGTAGGCGGGGCGCGAAGCTGTGAGCTAAGTCTCAGAGCTAAGTCTCAGAGCGGTCCGCCTCGTCGCGCAATCGCCGGTAGAGGCGGCGCGATTCCACGGACGGCTGCATGCCGAGCTGCGAGGCGAGGAGCGCTGCGAGGCGGCTGTACGTCGCAAGTGCTTCGGCACGCCGGTCGCTGCGCTCGTAGCAGAGCATCAACCTGCGATAGAGCGTCTCCGCAAGCGGGTCCGTTTCGATTCCGCGGCGATAGCATTCGATCGCATTCTCGATCTGACCTCGCTCCTCGTGCAGTCGTCCGGCGCTTTCGATAGCGCGCAACAACATCGAGCGGAGTCGCTCGCGCATGGGTAAGGCCCATGCTGGGGCGTCGCGGCCGAGGAAAGGACCGCGATAGAGAGAAAGCGCATGCGGCTTGCCGACGAAGTCGCTCGGCCCCGCGAGGGCGTGTTCGAGTGCCGAGGCGTCGACCCAGACGTAGCGCGAATCGAGCGAAACGCGTCCGCCGGACACCGCGATGGCTCGGTCGCAGCGGAGCAAACGGCGCAGACGATGCAGCGTCGTGTCGAAGGCGCGGGCCGCCGCATCCCCGTCGCTATGAGGCCAGAGCGTCTCCGCCAACTGATCCTCGCGAATGTTGCGTCCGCCGAGCGCGATCAAAACTTGGAGCAACTCGAGCGGCTTTTTCTGCGCCTTACCGGAAACGTGCACTGGTTCGTCGTTCACGAGCAGCTCGAAGCCGCCCAACGCGCGCACTTTGACGGGCCATGGCCACGATTCGAGCGGCCCGACCTCGCTGTCGGGCAGTAGGCCGCGAGCGGCGATGACCTCGCGAACCGTCGCGATGTGCACGCCATTCTCGAGCGCGATGCCGCAGAGCCGCGACATGAAGCGGGCGTCCCATACTGCGTAGGACCGGAACCCGTGTTGTGCGATCAGCGTGAATGCGCGGCGCAGATTGTCGAGGAGGGCGGCTCGATGGCCGCTGCGCTCCGCGATGGCAGCAAGGACGAGGCGGCATTCGAATTCGAACAAGTGGCTGCGCATTTCTTGCGCGAGCGCGAGCGCCGAATCGACGGCCACGCGAGCGGGCTCGAGACGCTGCGTTTCTGCGAGTGCGCGCGCGAGACCGAGCTGCGCCATCGCGATCGCCATCAGGGCTCCGTTCGCCTGCGCGATGCCGAGGGCTGCCGTGAAGTGCTCGACGGCGGCGGGAAAGTCGCCGCGTATCGTCGCCAAGCAGCCGCCCAGATAAGAACCGTACGCGAGAAACAAGTGACTGCCGGGTGCGATCGAGCTGCTGAACTCGTTGCGCGCCGCCTCGGCGGCCTGCAAGTCGCCCAGGTGCGCATGGGCATAGACGACATATGCGCGGAACACATCGTCCATCGCGCGCACGCCGCTTTCGCTCGCGAGCGACTCTGCTTGGCTCATCGTGGCAAGCACGCTCGAAGGATCGCCTCTCAGCAAAAAACGTTGTGCCTCCATGAGTAGCACCTGAAGGCGCGCGAGCGCGGAGGCGGTCGTGCCGCGCGCGAGGCGGCGAGCGGATTCGATCACGACATCGTAGCGGCTCATCTTGCCCATCCACGAGTAGTAGAGGCCAAGCCACCCGATGATCCTCATGCGCAGATCTGAATCGCGGCTCGTGCGCGCGATCTTCTCGGCGCGCACCAGCCATTTGCGAATCGTCTCCCACGTCGGCCTGAAGAGGACTTGAGCGGAGAGCATTGCGCACACCGCCTGTTCCACGGCTGCGGCAGGCGCAGCCCGACCGAGCCGTCGCTCGAGTTCATCGAATTCAGCAAGCCAGACTTCCAGCTCCGCGAAGTCGCTCCACAAGAGCACGCAACAATCCACGACGCCGGCCCATGCGAGGTAACAACCCGCCGCGTCGGCGGTCTCCCGGAAACGGCGATAGGCAGCTTCAAAGCGAGCGCGCGCTGCTGCGGGATCGCGTGTGAGACGACATGCCCCGAGCCAGTACTGCAGCCACGGCTCGGACTCGGCGATGCTCTGCGGCAAACGCTCGATCGAAGCGGCCAGTGTGTCCGAGCGTCCCGTAGCGAGGAAGTCTCGGGCGCTCGCTATGAGCAGTCGCCGTGCGGCTTGTGCATCGCCCGATACGAGATAGAGCTCCAACGCAGGCTCGGTCTGCCCTTCCGCCTCGAGCACGCTCGCCGCCGCACGTTGACGCTGCGTCAGCTCTAAACCGTCCCAGGTCGAACGCGTTTGGTCGAGAAGAAACGCTCGGAACA
>JAAYXG010000158.1 GCA_012516015.1 Lysobacteraceae bacterium
CATCTTCCTGCGTCACGTTGCCCGGAATGACCCACGCCTCGATCGAGTATTCGCCGGTGAGCGTGATGCGCTGATAGAGCTTCCGACTGGTCGTCGTCGACGCCTGCGCTTTCGCCGTCATGCTCTTGAACATGATGCCCCAGCCGCCGACCCACTCGAAATCCGTGCCGACCCGGCCCGCCAACGTGAGATGGGCGGCAGGATCCACGCCGCTCGTGTCGTACGCGGTGTTTCCCGATCCCGTCTGGAACTCGTAGAGGGCAATCACGTTCCGGTCGTAACGGCTGCCGCCGCTCGCGATCGTGCCTTCATAAAGCGTCGACGCCTTGCTGACGACCGTGTTGGTCACGGCGTTCAAGGGAATGCCGTTCGCCATCGCTTCGATGGCAGCGCGCATCTCCTCGGCGTCGTCTGCGCAAGCATTCTTACAGTTGTGGAACTCCCGGCCGAGGCGAATCACGAAGCGCGAGTTCTCCGGGCTGTTCAGATTCATCTTCGGAATCGCAGCCTGATAGGCCTCTTCCATGTTCTCCGACGCGAAGAACGGCGACTGCGCGGTCGGCGAGCTGGAGCGGTGACAATCCGCGCAGTCGTACGCGATCAGAAGATCGTAAACGCCCTTGAAACCCGCTTCTGCCGCCGTCGCAGGGAAACGCTTGCTGCTGCCGGGATCGCGGACGTCCTCAGGCGGAATGAGCTCGATCTGTCTGCCGCCTCCGTCCGATGCGCCGACCCAGTCGGTAATCCAGCGCGTGAGAATCGTTGCGCACGCACCGGGATCGGCTTCCCAGCAGTTGTGGCCGCCCGCCACCTTCACGACGAGAGGCGACTGAGACGGAGTCGAGCGATCCACGATCGCGGTAGCCTGCTGGTACGCCGCGTTCACGTCATCCGATCGGGCGAACGTAGGCGCCTGTCCGCCGGCATTGTGGCAGCCGCCGCAACGACCTTCCGAGCGAATGTTCTCCCAGAAGTTGATACGGAACGCTTGAACGTCATCGCTCGCGGGCGCTGGGCCGCTGTAGGCGGGGCCGGCGGTGGGCGGACTCGTCGGATCGTTCGTCACCGTATCGGCGCCGCCGCTGCAGCCGCTGAGCGCGAACGCAGCCAGGGACGCAACCACGAAGAGGCGGGGCCAGCCGATTGATAAGACGCGCTTCATGCTCACTGTCTCCTCAATAGCCCGCGCAGTAGGCAGCGGTGTCGGCAAACACGCGCTTCAAATTGAAGTTATAGAGATTCTTGAAGTTGCCGGTGATCTCGGCGACCTTGCTGTGGTCGCCCGCATCGCTCGGCGAGCGGAAGCACATCGCACGGAACACCTTCTCCACCTGGCACTGCGCGAACGCATCGCTCTCCGCGAGCTCGCGAGCCATCGATTTCGCGCCAGCACCGTTGCCCGGCAGCGAAGAGGACCACCCGAGCAAGGTGTTCTGCCCGGGAAGTCGCATCCGGTTCTCCCACTCATCGGTGCGCGTGACATAGCCGGGCTTGAAGTTGTCGGCATTGATCAGGTACTTCGGCTGGACGGTTCCGGGCGTGTACACGAGCTGTCCGCCAGCGCCGAGCGTCTCGTCGAAGTCGTAGTACGCAAATGCCTGCGCCATCGAGTCCATGACGCTGTGACAGCCGAGACAGTTGTTCAGAAACACGCTGCTGTCGCCGCCCGGGCTGCGCGTGACGTCTTGGCGAATGCGATCCGGCGGCTTCGTGAAGTCCATCACCTGCTCCAAGTCTCGGCACAGGTGGTTGAGCATCGTGAAGCGGAACATCGCCCGGTTCGTGCCGTCAATGAAGAAGGCTTGCGCCGCGGCGCGCGAAGTAATGACCCCGGCCGTCGCGTCGGGCGGCAAGCCGTTGAGCGAGGACTGAACCGCGGGAACGAGCTCGTCTCTCAGATTCGCGTGATTGCTCTCGAGCGCCTCGTACATGTCGTTGTTCGCGGGGGAGTACGTGCCGCTCCTGCCCACGTACAAGATGTCGTCCCACAGCACGCGCCGGAAATCGGCGTTGTCGCGCACCAAACCGATGACAGTCGCCGTGTAGTCGTTGAGCGGCGCAAACACGTCCTGGTCGCGATTCGTCCAGGGCGTCGCGAAATTCTTCAGAGTGACGCTGTAGAAGTTGCTGGTGCGCGGGTCGGTCTCGTCGTTGATGATGTAGAGAGCGGTCGCCTCCGCACCGTTAGCGAGAAGATAGTTCTCCAGTGCGTCGAGCGTCTCCGGCGACGGAGGCGTGCCCGTCAAGCGGTCGTACATGCGCTTTGCCTGCGCGCGCGCGTCCGCCATCGCGGGCTGTTGCCCGAACGCAAACAGCACGGCTGCGATCGCGCATGCGATCGTTCGCGCAAGCCAGTCGCGGCGACGACCTCGCCGGTTCGATCCAGTTGTCCGATGCATCTTGCTCATGCCAGGCCTTCAGGTGTCGGATCTATCGTTCGTGGAGTGGCGCCGACCGTGCAAAGTCGGCCATCCTCCGACATGCGGCGGGACTATACGCAGCAAGAATCGGTCGAGTAACTGTCTCAATCGTCAGACGTCGCGCGAGGGAGACAGTACCGAAACATTCGCGCGCGCGTGTAGGCTCGCCGCCACGATGCGAGCACATTCAACCTGCGGCGCTCGGTGCTCGAGTGTGAGCAATGTCACGCTCCGGGAGAATCTAGGACACCGCGGCCCACATAATCAGGGTTCGTCGCGGCCACTCTGTGACTTGCTTAACGGATCGCGGAATATGTCGCGTTGATGATGGGATTTGTCGACGGTGAACCGTTGACGGCCAAAGCAAGAAAGCAAAAACCGTCGCCGACCGCGCATCATACGACCGACCCTCGAATCGACAAGAAGCAGCTGGTATCGATGCCGGAGTTACGGAATGTCTAACCAAGCGGGAACTCGACGCGTGACGAGAGCGGTCGACGCGCTCGTGCGCACTGCTCTGTTTGCCGGTGGCCTGACACTCGTCCTCGGCGCGTGCAGCAGCGGGCCGGGCGGCACCGACGTGACGATCGGCAGCGGCCAGAACATGGATCCGGTCACGCTCGATTTTCCCGTGTTCTATGTAAAACGCCCGGTGCCGGATCCGGACGATCTCGAAGCGATGGACTTCGATATCCGCGAGCCGCTCGGCTTTCAAGTCGGCGCCGATCTCTACATGCGAGATAAGGCGTCGCCTTCGGCGCTCGAGGTGAACCTCACTGAGGAGCTCACCCAGGGCTTCGGCGATATTCGCGACGTCGACGTCAACTTCGACGGCAGCAAGGTCATCTTCTCGATGCGCATCATCGAAGATCCGGACGCCGACCCGCTGCCGACGTGGAACATCTGGGAATACGACATCCCGACGAACGAGCTGCGGCGAATCATCGCCTCGGACACGATCGCCGAGGAAGGCCACGACATCATGCCGCACTACTTGCCGGACGGCCGCATCGTGTTCACGTCCACGCGGCAGCGCCAATCGCGCGCGATTTTGCTCGACGAAAACAAGCCGCAGTTCGCGGCGCAGGTCGAGGCCGGCCCGGAGCAGCCCGCGTTCCTCTTGCACGTCATGGACGAGGACGGCACGAACATCAATCAGATCACATTCAACCAGAGCCACGATCTCGAGCCGTCCGTGCTCAACGACGGGCGGATCGTCTATACGCATTGGGAACAGGCGCTGCAGGGCAGCCAGATGGATCTGTATGTGATCAGGCCCGACGGCAGCGACCGTCAACTTCTGTACGGCGCGCACAGCCACGCGACGGGCACCGTCGATCCGATCACGAATCAGCCTTCGACGATTCAGTTCCTGCAACCGCGGGCGATGCAGGACGGGCGCACGCTCGCGCTCATTCGTCCGTTTACCGGCACGAACGAAGGCGGCGATCTCGTCCTCATCGATACGGACAACTACGTCGACAACACGCAAGGCTCGAGCCCTGCGAATGCCGGTCTGCGCGGCCCCGCACAGATGCGCGCGCTGCCGACCGATGTGCGGACGATCCCTGGTCCTTCGCCGGGCGGTCGTTACCGGTCGGCGTCGCCGTTGTTCGACGGCACGAACCGTTTGCTCGTGAGCTGGTCGCAGTGCCGGCTCGTCGAGGAGGGCCGCATCGTGCCTTGCACGGCCGACCGATTGAACGATACGGAGAATCCGCCGGTCGAAGCGCCGCCGCTCTACGGCATCTACGTCTACGATGTGCGCGACAACACGCAGAAACCGGTCGTCGCGCCGGAAGAAGGCTTCATCTATACGGAAGTCGTCGCGGGCGCCGCGCGGGCGCTCCCGCCTGTCATCCTCGATCGCGTCGCAGGCGTCGACTACCCCGATGAGTTGCTCACGGAGAGCGCCGGCATCCTGAGCATCCGCAGTGTGTACGACGTCGATGGCGTCGACACCGCGCCCGGCGGCATCGCTGCGGTCAGCAACCCCTCGAGCGCCGAGTACGCGAACCGCCCCGCACGTTTCCTGCGCATCGAAAAGGTCGTCTCGCAACCGGACGAGGACACTTACGATTTCCGCAACAGCGCTTTCGGCGTCGCCGGCCGCCGCTTCGGCATGCGCGAGATCCTGGGGTATGCGCCGATCGAACCGGACGGATCGGTGCTCGTGAAAGTCCCGGCGAACGTCGCATTCGCGATCAGCGTATTGGATGCGAATGGCCGTCGACTTCCGGGCGTGCTCGGCGCACGCCACTCGAGCTGGCTACAAGTCGTGCCGGGCGAGACGCTCGAATGCAACGGCTGTCATGATGCCAATGCCAATCCACGCATCGCTCATGGCCGCAAAGGGCTCACCGACAGCGTCAATCCCGGTGCTCCCGTCACGGGCGGCCCATTCCCAGGCGCTAACCCGGTACTGGCACCGCTCGACATGGGGGAAACCATGGCCCAGGCCCGCGGGCGGGCGATGTGCGGCGGAGTCTGCGAGCCGAGCGTCGATATCGTGTTCAACGATTATTGGCAGCCGGGCTACGCGCCGGGAGTCACGCCCGGATCGTTCGATATGTGCTACGGCACCACCACGAACGTCAAGAACGACCCCGCGAATCCGGACAGCACGCACATGTGTGCGACAAGACTCTCGACGCCGGCGCCGACCCCCGACGCGTGCCGTACTCAGTGGACGGGGCTCTGCCGGATCACGATCAATTACGAGGAGTTCATCCATCCGTTGTGGGGCATCGATCGATTCGTCGATGTCGATGGCGTGCCCGGCCCCGACCTCGATGCGAACGGTGTCGAGATCAATCACAAGTGCACGATCTGCCACTCGCCGGTCGCGGCCGACTCGACCGTCCAGGTGCCCGCGGGAGATCTCGACCTCACCGACGGTGCTTCCGATGAGGAGCCCGATCACTTCCGCTCCTATCGCGAGCTGCTGTTCGGCGATATCGGCCAGGTCGTAAACGCCGACGGGGTGCTCGAGGACGAGTGCATCCAAACCGTCGTCGACCCGGAGACGATGGTGGAAACCTGCGTGGCGTTCCGGCAGGTGCCGGCCCCGATGAGCGGCGCCGGCGCCCGTAGCTCCGCCCGCTTCTTCGACACGATGGAGGGGCGCCGGGTCATCACCGTCGACCATAGCGACTTTATGTCACCAAGTGAGTTACGCTTGCTGTCCGAATGGCTGGATATCGGCGCGCAGTACTACA
This sequence comes from Lysobacteraceae bacterium, assembly GCA_012516015.1. Classification (GTDB taxonomy): domain Bacteria; phylum Pseudomonadota; class Gammaproteobacteria; order Steroidobacterales; family Steroidobacteraceae; genus Steroidobacter. Next base: position 5,639 of record JAAYXG010000158.1, read on the forward strand.
ACGATCCATTCGCCGCACCGGAGAATTGATGAGTCGTCCGCTCTCGCTGCTAGTTCTGCTGGTCCTGCTATTCACAGCGAGTGCGCAAGCCGACGACGAACCGCGCAAGATCCTGATCGCAGACCCGTTCATCGAGCTGCACACCGGGCCCGGCCGGGGCTACCCCGTCTTCCATGTCGTGGAACGCGGTCGCGAGGTCTACATCATCAAGCGCCGCACCGACTGGTTCCAGATCCGAACGGATCGAGGCGTGGAAGGTTGGGCTCCGCGGGAGCAGATGATCGCGACGCTCGAGCCGACCGGCGAGCCGCTCGACCTCGAAGAGCCCGCGCGAGAGAACTATATGAGCCGCCGCTGGCAAGGCGGCGTCATGGCGGGGGACTTCGGCGGTGCGAGTCTCGTGTCCGCGTTCGGCGGCTATGCCTTCAGCGACAACCTCTCGATCGAGCTCACCGTCAATCACATACTCGGCGAGTTTTCGAATGGCTATAGCGCAACGCTCGGATTGATGCACGTATTCGTCCCCGAGTGGCGCATCTCGCCCTATTTCACGCTCGGCACCGGCGTCATCTATACCAAACCCAAATCGACGCTCGTGCAGGTGGAAGACCGCGACGATCAAATCGGCTACGTCGGCGGCGGACTCCAGTTCTATCTAACTCGCCGTTTCATGTTGCGCTCGGAGTATCGAAACAACGTCATCTTCACGAGCCGCGACGATAACGAGGAAGTGGACGAATGGAAGTATCTCGGATTCGCGTTCTTTTTCTGATCGCCCTCTGCGCCTCGACGCTGCCGGGCTGCGCATTGTTCGGCCGCGGCGGCGATGCGCCGCCCGAGGCCGTGGCACCGGCTGCGACTGCCAGCGACGCGCTGGGCGAGCCCGCGGCGGACAGCCCGATCATCGATCCTCGAGTCGAGCGTCGCGAGATCCGCAGAACGCGCATCGACACCGAAGATTTCGAGCTCGGTGCGTACGTCGGCATCCTCAGCATCGAGGATTTCGAGAGCAACGCCGTCTATGGCGCGCGCCTTGCCTATCACCTCACGGAAGATTTCTTCCTAGAAGGGACGGTTGGCCACACGCAGGCGGGTCGTACGAGCTACGAGAATCTCTCGGGCTCGGCAGACCTCCTCGACGATGACGATCGCGACTACACCTACTATGTCTTGTCGATGGGCTGGAACGCCCTACCTGGCGAAATCTTCATCGGCAAGAACCGCGCATACAACTCGGCGTTTTACCTGATCGCCGGCATCGGCAGCACGCGATTCGCCGGCGACGACCGTTTTACCGTAAGCGGCGGGTTCGGCTATCGGGTGCTGCCGACCGATTGGCTCGCCGTGCATTTCGACGTGCGCGATCACGTCTTCGATATCGATCTCCTGGGCAAGAAGAAGATCGTCAATAATTTAGAAGCGCATCTCGGTTTGTCGATTTTCTTCTGAGCGACGATGTGTGGTGGGTATGTGCGTTTGTGAAGAGGTACCAACCGTGCCGTCATGGAACATCAAGCATTGGATTCGCGCGGCCGCACTGACGGCGACTCTCGTCGTCTCGTCGATGGTGGGCGCGAGCAGCTCGGTCGCACCGAGCTTCACGCTGCCGTCGCGAAGTGGCGACATGGTCTCTCTCGAGCAACTGAAGGGCCAGGTCGTCATGATCAACTTCTGGGCGAGCTGGTGCGGGCCCTGTCGCCAGGAGATGCCACTTCTCGATCAGATGCACAAGCGCTACAGTTCGCTTGGCTTCACGCTGCTCGGCGTGAACGTGGAAGCAAACACGAAGGATGCCGAACGCTGGCTTGCGGAGACGCCGGTCTCGTTCCCCGTGCTGTTCGACAAGGACAGCAAGGTCAGTCAGATGTACCAGGTGAGCGCGATGCCGAGCACCGTATTCATCGATCGCAAGGGCCACGTTCGCTACCTGCACCGCGGCTACAAGCCGGGCGATGAGAGCGAGTACCTCAATCAGATTCGCGCGCTGTTGAAGGAGTGAGAGGATGGTGAACGGCGGACAGCGGACGGCGGACAGTGCTGGAGTCCGCTGCGCGCACGATTCTTCTCTGGCTACAGCCTACAGCCTACAGCCTACAGCCCGCGCAACCGCCGCGAAGATCGCGCTCGCAATCTTCGCGACGGCGGCGCTCAGCGCGTGCGGCAATATCGAGCCGTGGGTCAAGCCGTACGAGCGTCAAGCGCTCGCCGATCCGATCATGTCGTTGGATCCGCATCCCGTCTCGAGCGCCTACATGCACCACGTGTTCGAAGCGCGCGAAGGCGCACGAGGCGCGCTCGGCAGCGCCGGCGGCGGCTGCGGATGTAACTGAAGCAATGTTCGAGAAACCTTCCTTGCCAGAGCCCAGCGCCCAGAGCCCATCCACAATGCTCTGGCGAGCTCCGAAGCTCTCAGTTTGTCTACTTGTCTTGCTGGGGGCTCTGACCGTTCCTCTTGCCTCACGGGCCGCCGTGCTGCCGGAAGACCGCGCCGACATTCTCTACCACCGCTACGACGGCGGGGGCGTCACGATTCATGGACCATCCGTGCTCGTGCGCAAGAAACTGGCCGAGAAGTATTCGATCAGCGCGAACTACTACATGGACATGGTGACGAGCGCGTCGATCGACGTCGAAGTGAGCGGCGCAAGCGAATACAAGGAAGAACGCGATCAATACAGCCTCGGCTTCGATTATTTGCGAGGCAAGACGACATACAGTCTCAGCTATACGAGCTCCGAAGAAAACGACTACGAAGCGCAAACCGCGAGCTTCGGCATCAGTCAGGACCTGTTCGGCGACCTTACGACCATCACGATGGGGTTCTCGAAGGGCTGGGACGTCGTTCGCAACTCCACCGATCCCGCGTTCGAGGAAGACATCGAACGCTGGAGCTATCGAGTCGGCGTTTCGCAGATCCTGACGAAGACCCTCATCGCGACGCTCGGGCTCGAAGTCATCACGGACGAAGGCTATCTCAACAACCCGTACCGCTCGTTCCGCTACCTCAATCCCACGAACGATCAATTGTGGGTGCTGCAGCAAGAGATCTATCCGCACACGCGCACGAGCAACGCCGTCGCACTCAATGCGAAGTATTTCTTGCCCTACCGTGCCGCCCTCAGCGGCGGCTATCGCTTCTTCACCGATACGTGGGGCATACGCGCCGACACGTACGAGCTCGGATACACGCACCCGGTCGGCCCGTGGACGTTCGAGGTCGGCTACCGCTACTACACGCAGAGCCGCGCCGACTTCTACAGCGACCTCTTCGAGCGCCCCGATCAGCAGAACTTCATGGCGCGCGACAAGGAGCTATCGACGTTCGTGAGCCACCGCTTGCGCCTTGGCGGTACGTACGAGCTCACGCGCACGGGCTGGGGCTTCATCAAGAAGGCATCCGCGAGCGTGTTCTACGATCGCCTCGAGTTCGACTACGAAGACTTTCGCGACGCGCGGTACTCGATCGACGCCACCTCCGAAACGTTTCGCCCCGCTGGCACCGAACCGCTCTATAGCTTCGGCGCGAACGTCATCCAGGCATTCGTCTCGATTTGGTTCTAGCTGTTTTCGGCCGAGTTTCTAACCCGGCTCAAGGCTCGGGGCCTGGGCTCGAACGGCCAATGGCCTCCTGCTCTAAGGAAGGTCTGAAGAACCTCTGAAAATGAAGGCGCGAA
>JAAYXG010000159.1 GCA_012516015.1 Lysobacteraceae bacterium
CCTTCACTCGCAGTTCCTCCGCGCCGGTCACCAGCGTCTCACCCTCAGCGCAGGCCGCGGCGATGAACAGCACCGGGAATTCGTCGATTGCGAGCGGCACGAGGTGCTCGGGGACGTGAATACCCTTGAGCTGCGCAGGTCGCACTTCGATATCCGCAACAGGTTCGGCACCTGCGGACCGGTGATTCACGACGCGAAGATTCGCGCCCATCAGCGCCAGAATGTCGAGGAGCCCGGTGCGTGTCGGGTTGATGCCTACGCCGGAGAGCGTCAGTCCGTTGCCCTGCGCGATCGAACCGGCAACGAGGAAAAACGCCGATGAGGAAAAATCCCCCGGCACCTCGAGCGAGCACGGCTCCAAGCGCGCCGGAGGATGCAGACGAACCTCCCCTTGCGCGGCACTCACTTCGCACCCGAAGCTCTGTAGCATCCGCTCGGTATGATCCCGCGTAACCGCGGGTTCGACTACGGTCGTTTCCCCTTTCGCGTACAAACCGGCGAGTAGGATGGACGATTTGACCTGCGCGCTCGCGACCGGCAGCTCATAGCGGATACCCGTGAGCTGCGCACCTCCCTTGATACGCACGGGCGGCTTGCCGTCGAGCGTTTCGATCCGTGCGCCCATTTCCCTGAGCGGCTTTGCAACGCGCTCCATGGGCCGTTTCATGAGCGAGCTGTCGCCGACGAGCTCGCTATCGAAGGATTGACCGCTCAACAACCCTGCCATCAGCCGCATGGCCGTGCCCGCATTGCCCATGTCGAGCGGATGGTCGGCTGCTCGCAACCCATGCAGGCCGACACCATGCACGCGCACTTCCTGGGCGCCGGTCCGCTCGATGCGCACCCCGAGGGCCTGCATTGCCTTCATCGTGGACAAGCAATCCTCACTCTCGAGAAAGCCTCTCACTTCCGTGACGCCGTCCGCGATACCGCCCAGCATCAGCGAACGATGAGAGATGGACTTGTCCCCGGGCACGCGAATCGTGCCGCCGACGGTGGAAGCAGGATGGACGAGGTATTTCGACATGAACGCCAATGGAAGAGAGTTAATTTAAAGCTGTCTCGAACGCGTCAGCGCTGCGACAGCGCCTGCTCGAGCGCGGCAAGCATACGCTGATTCTGCCCTTCGGTTCCGATCGTGATGCGTAGGTGGTTCGGCAGCCCGTAGTTGCCGACGGGGCGAACGATGACACCGCAGCGGAGCATTCCTTCGTATATCGGCAGCGCGGGCCGCGCGCAATCGATGAGAACGAAGTTGCCCTGCGTCGGAAAATGGCGCACGCCCAAGCGATCGAAGCCGCGCTTGATCTCGGCGATGCCCTCGCGAGTGGCCGCAACGGATTTCGCGACATGCGCTTCGTCGTCGAGCGCCGCGCGGGCCGCCGCAAGCGCGATTGCATTCACGTTGAACGGTTGGCGGACGCGATTCAACGCATCCGCGATTGCAGGATGCGAGAGCGCGTAGCCCACGCGCAGGCCCGCGAGCCCGTACGCTTTCGAAAACGTCCGCGTGACGACGAGATGAGGAAACTCCCCCAGCCATCGGCTCGCATCCGGGAAAGATGCGTCCGTGTACTCGATATAAGCCTCATCGACGACCACGAGTGTCGTCGTGGGTACCGTAGCAAGGAACTTGCGCAGCGACGCTGCATCGAGGGATGTGCCAGTCGGATTGTTTGGATTTGCGATGAACACGAGACGGGTCCGCTCGTTCACGAGCGCGCGCATCGCGTCGAGATCGTGACCCAGCGGCATTGAGGCGTCGCTCGGAAGCGCCTGAGCGGTGCGAGCCGTCGCGCCGGTCGCCTGCACCGCGAGCGGATACACGGCGAAGGCGTACTGCGAATAGACGGCTTCCGTGTCGGCCGTGAGAAATGCCTCCGCGAGCATCACCAGCACGTCATTCGAGCCGTTGCCGAGTGTGATCGCGCCGGGTGAACAGCCATGCTTCGCCGCGAGCGCTTGCTTCAGTGCATGGCCGTTGCCGTCGGGGTACAAACCGATCTCTGCAGCAGCCGCAGCAATCGCGTTGCGCGCGCGTGGTCCCGGCCCGAACGGATTCTCGTTCGAGGCAAGCTTGATGCTGTCCTTGATGCCGTACTCGCGCTCGAGCTCTTCGATCGGCTTGCCAGGCACATACGGCGCGATGCCGCGCACGCCGGGAGCGATCAGCGATGTGGGATCGAAAGACATAGGGCTAAGGGCTGCCGGCCTGGAGCTTTGCGCATGGGCCGAACGAGCACGGACGCAATTCGGACTTCTGGCCGGAGCCCCACGCCCCGAGCCCCACGGCTTTCAAAGCACCGCGCACGGATAAGACCCCAAGACACGGAAAAGCGAAGACTGCTTCTTCAAATCCTCGAGCGCATGCTTGAGCGGAGGCTCGTCGGCATGACCGATCACATCGATGAAGAAGATGTAGTCCCATTTTTTCCGGCGAGACGGGCGTGACTCGATGCGAGTCATGCTGATGTTGTTGCGAGCGAGCGGCTCGAGCAAGCGATGCAGCGCCCCAGGCGCCTGGGTATCGCCCGCAGAAAGCAGCAGCGTCGTCTTGTCGTTACCGCTGGCCGCGAACAGCTTGCGGCCGATGACCAGAAAGCGCGTGGTGTTGTCTTCCGTGTCCTCGATCTCGGGAACGATGACGTTCAGACCGTACACCTCCGCTGCAGCCTGTCCGGCTATCGCGGCCGTTCCGTCCTCATCCCGCGCGCGTCGTGCAGCCTCCGCATTGCTGCTGACGGGGATACGCTCGA
>JAAYXG010000160.1 GCA_012516015.1 Lysobacteraceae bacterium
GAGCGCCGAGCAACCTCGCGCGTGCGGCCGACCCCGATAACTTCGATCTCGAGAGCGAAAAGCTGACGCATTTCGGACTGGGCTTCGACTATCGGCTGAGCGACAACTTGAATCTGCTCGTCGAGACGTACTACCAGGATCTCGATCACCGGCTCGTGGAGGGCAGTCGCACGAACGGTCGAATTTCAAATGACGGTGAAGGCACGAATACCGGCGTGGATGTCGTGTTGACGCGCAGGTTCGATCAAGGCTGGTCGGCTGACTTCGTCTATTCCTGGAATCGCTATCGAGTGGACGACAACGACGGGCGTGGCAAGTACAACTGGGACTTCAACCGCGAACACTTCGTCTCTGTCGGCGGGCGCTGGGAGATCAACGAACGATGGCAGATCGCGGCACGATGGAAGTATGGCTCCGGGCAACCGACATACCGCTACATCGTTCACGAGGACGTGCTCGCGCCGAGCTCGCCTGTGCGCTATTCGCAAGAGCGGTTCGATTTGAATGCGGTGCGCGGCGATGCTTTCCACTCGCTCGATGTGCGCGTCGACTACCGTCGTCCGATTGGTCCCGTGGATCTTGTGCTGTTCGCGGACGTGCTGAACGTTTACGGCGGTCCGGCCGGCCTGCAGCGCGAGTTCAACGTCCTGACGGGAGAAATCATCGACGAAGAGGAAGAAACGTTGCCGCTGCTCGGCCTGACCATCGAGTACGCCTGGTAAAGCGAGGGGACGTCATAGCCCCTCCTCCGTTGGCTGAGCGCGAAGGTTCATCGACCGACCGCCTGGGCGACCCACTCACCCTCGAGCTGGGTGTGAGACGAGGCCTCGTATTCGGCCGCACGCTGGATTCTGAGATCTTGACTGAAGGCCGCACCGGACCTGACTATGCGCCCGACAAACATCGATCGAGGGGCGCGAGGCCATGTGCCACGCTATCGAGGGAGGGGTATGTCGATAGAGCAGATGCAGGCGACGAGCGCCTTTCTGCGCGAGTTCATCGAGGCCGTTCCCGGAGCGGTGTACGCCAAGGATCGCGCGGGTCGAATCTTGTTCGGGAACGCGGGTTTCGGGGAGGCCGTCGGCTGGTCATCGGGCGGTTTCCTGGGCAAAGACGACCTCGAGCTTCTGGCTGACAAGGATCTCGCCCGCGCCGTGATGGAGAATGATCAACGAATCATGGCCAGACGCGCCAGGTGCCAAGTAGAGGAAAAGCTGCGAGCAGCGGACGGCACCCCGAGTTACTGGCTCTCGACAAAGGCCCCTTGGATCGATGAGGACGGGAATGTAGTCGGTCTCGTGGGCGTGTCGGTCGACATTACCGAACGCAAGCGCTTGGAGGAACAGGAGAAACTCCTCGCGCGAGAAATCGAGCACCGCAACAAGAACCTGCTTTGCGTTGTGCAAAGCGTCGTCCGTCTCACAAGGGCACCCACGGTAGAAGCATTTCGTCAGACCGTGACGGGGCGGCTCGAGGCGCTCGGTCGAGTCGAAAGCGTACTGATGCGCGAGCGCCTCAAACCGGCAAATCTCCGCTGTTTGCTGCTCGAAGAATTAGCGGCCTACGACATCGATACTTCAGATCGCGTCCGGTTGGCGGGACCTCCCGTTTACGTACGCGCGGAGGCCGGGCAACCGCTCGCGCTGGCATTCCACGAGCTCGCTACGAATGCCGCGAAGTACGGCGCGTTTGCGCGGCCCTCGGGTACGCTGGACGTTAGCTGGGGATTGGAACGGAGCGGCACGCGACTGGAAATCGAATGGCGGGAGATCGGCCGCCCGACTGTGGAATCGCCCATTCGACAGGGATTCGGGACCAACTTGATTCGATCCGTTGTGGAGCGCCAGCTTCGTGGCACCGTGTCCTTCATGTGGGAGGCATCGGGGCTTCGATGCGTGATCTCGATTCCCGTGGAAAACGCTGCGCCGAACTGAGGTCAATGTCTCTCTCCGTTGCTCGCAATGGGGGCGATTGGGGCGACGAGGCGACTTCCCGTCGTACGGATATCGCTTCGGAGTGCCCGACTCAGTAGGAAAGAACCTCGAGATCGAAGACTTCGATCTCAGGGGTGCTAC
>JAAYXG010000161.1 GCA_012516015.1 Lysobacteraceae bacterium
AAGGACGCACCTATGCGAACTTGTTCGGCCTCGTCGAGCGCTTCATCAACGCTAAAGTACTCGAGATCAGCAAGGACCATTGGTTCGGGGACCAGACCGCGCTCGAAGCGCTCGTGCGCTTCAGCGACGAGGAGCTCAAACATCAAGAGCTCTTCCGGCGCGTGGAGGCACTCGCCGCCGAGAGTATGCCGCCGGGATATACCATGACGGCCGATCCCAACGGGGTCGCGCAGTTCGTCCTAGACAAGTCGACCTGGGCGGTGCTCGCGTTGACCTGCCATATCGAGATTTTCACGCAGGTCCACTTCAAGAAGAGCATCGAGCCTGATGCCGAGCTTTCCGGGCTTTGGAAAGACGTCTTCCTCTACCACTGGCGAGAAGAATCGCAACACGCCATCGTCGATGAGCTCGAGTGGATGCGCGAGGACGCGAGATTGAACGCCGAAGAACGCGATCGAGCGGTTACCGACCTGATCGATCTCGTCAGCGGCGTCGACGGCATTCTGCAAGCACAAGCGCAGGCCGATGCTGCGTATTTCATGCGCGCCAGCGATCGCCCGCTCAATGCCGACGAGGCGCACGCAATTCGCTGTGCCGTGCTCAAAGCCTATCGCTGGCAGTACATCGTGTCCGGCATCGAGGAAGGGCGATTTCTTCGCACCCTCATGGGAATGATCACTCCAGCGCAGCTCGAACGCATTACGGCCGCTTTGGCCCCTTTGACTGCGATGCCGTAGCAGCCGCTGCGCTCCTCGCCTCACATTAGATCCCAACCAGGAGATTCGTCATGAAATCTGATCGATTTACGGCACGCGTGGCTTCTTTCGCTTTCGGAGTGCTCTCGCTCACGGCCGGCGCCTGGCCGGCAGCCGCGTTCGGGCACGCGAGCGATCTCATCGAAGCGGCCAGCACGTCTAATATCGATAGATCGCTGCAACGCCCGAGCTCGATGGCAGGAACTCGCTCGGCAGAATGATGGCTTTGCCGGCGCGACGGATGACGATCTCGGCAAGATCGTCGAGCACATCGTCGTACTCCGGCGCGCTCAAATCCCCCGTCGAAATCGATCCGTCTTCCTCGATGCGCCCGGCGATGTGGCGATCCGCCGCGACGAGCAGCGTGTCGATGCGCCCCTCGACGCTCGCACGCGCAATCGATGACAGCTCGTCCGTCGCCATGCCGTTTGCGGCGGCAGCCTCGTAACGCCGGATTGCGCTCTGCGCCTTGCGACGATGTTCGGGTTCCACGACCGCCCACGCACGCTTGCGCAGCTCATCGATACCGAGCGCATCAGGATTTGCATCGACGCCCGTGTCGAGCAGCAAGGGGTTGCGACTGATGCGGCGGAAAAGCGCCTGGTGCTCCGGTAATCCTGCGAGCACGAGCGGCAAATCGCTGGCTCGAGAATGATGCTCCCAGATCGCGCGATCGATGATGCGGAAAAAGCGCTCCGCATCCGTATCGATTTCGTCCTTGCGGGATCCATGGCCGTGAAAGATCGTGCTGCCCGCGCCGCCGCGACGCGTCGTTCCCGTCAGGTAAGGCTCGGTCAGCTCCTCGCCCAGCGCATCGGTTAGCGTGCGCGGCACTTCCGGCGCGAGCTCCTCCTCATCCAAGACGTCGCGGTTGCCTTCGAACAGACGCACTTTCTGTCGATCGATCGCAAGCACCTGGTACCGGTCGGCAGTCTGCAGGATGCGCACCAGCGGCTTCAGATGGAAGCTGTCCGCGACGATTGCCAGCTCGGGCACGCTGCGCTGCAAACGGTACAGTTTGAAGAAGTCCTGCGCTCTCAACA
>JAAYXG010000162.1 GCA_012516015.1 Lysobacteraceae bacterium
ACGAGCCTGCTCTATATCCCGTCGCGGGCGCCGTTCGATCTGTGGCATCGCGAAGGCGCGCGCGGGCTCAAGCTCTACGTGCGCCGCGTCTTCATCATGGACGATGCCGAGCAGTTCCTGCCGCTATACCTCAGGTTCGTGAAAGGCATCGTCGACTCCGCCGATTTGCCGCTCAACATTTCCCGCGAGATGCTGCAGCAGGATCCCGCGATCGACTCGATGCGCACGGGGCTCACGCGACGCGTGCTCGATCTGCTGGCCAAGCTCGCGAAAGACGAGCCCGAGAAGTACGCGACTTTCTGGAAAGAGTTCGGGACGGTGCTCAAGGAAGGCCCCGCCGAAGATCATGCCAATCGGGATCGGATCGCGAAGCTCCTGCGCTTTGCGAGCACCCACACCGATCAGGAAGAGCAGAACGTCTCGCTCGACGATTACATCGCACGCATGAAGCCGGGACAGACGTCGATCTACTATGTGATCGCCGATACGTTCTCCGCGGCCAAGTCGAGCCCGCATCTCGAGATGCTGCGCAAGAAGGGCATCGAAGTGTTGCTGCTGTCCGATCGCGTCGATGAGTGGCTGATGGAGCACTTGCGCGAGTACGAGGGCAAGAGCCTCAAGAACGTGGCGCGCGGCGAGCTGGATCTGGGCGCGATTCAGACGGACGAAGAGAAGAAGGCGCAGGAATCGCTCTCGAAGGAACATGCGCAGCTCGTGGAGCGAATCAAGAAAGTGCTCGGCGAGCGCGTGAGCGATGTGCGGATCACCGTGCGCTTGGCGGATTCCCCAGCGTGCCTCGTCATCGGGGAGCACGACATGGGCGCGCAGATGCGGCGTATCCTAGAGGCCGCGGGTCAGAAGGCTCCTGCGACGAAGCCGGCGCTCGAAATCAACCCGACGCATCCGCTGCTCGAGCGCCTTGCAGCGACGAGCGACGATGCGAGCTTCGCGGATCTCACGATGCTCGTGTTCGAGCAAGCGACGTTGGCGGAAGGCGGCCAGCTCCCCGAGCCGGCTGCGTTCGTGCAGCGCTTGAATCGGTTGTTGTTGTCGATGCGATAAAGCTACGCCGTTGACGGTTGACGGTTGACGGTTGACGGTTGACAGCAAGAGCGCTCGCGCTCGCCGATTGGCCGTCGCGCACTCGGCCGTCCGTCTGGCCGTCAACTGTCAACTGTCAACCGTCAACCAAGCGCAGCGCTACAGATCGGCCTGCTCGATCGCGAGCAGCTCGATATCGAATACGAGCGTGGCGTTCGGCGGGATGACGCCGCCGCCCGCGCCGCGTTCACCGTAGGCGAGGTCGGAAGGGACGATCAAACGGCGTTGACTGCCGACGCGCATGCCTTGGACGCCTTCTTCCCAGCCGCGAATGACTTGCCCCGCGCCGATGACGAACCGGAAGGGCTGTCCGCGATCGCGGTAGCTATCGAACTTCGTACCCTTGTTCTCGGGTGCGCGTGGGTCGTAGAGCCAACCCGTGTAGTGCACGACGGCGACTTGCCCTTGTGAAATGCCTTCTCCTGGCGCGACGTGCAAATCGATTCGCTGCAGATCCGTAATCGGCGGCGGCGGCCCCTTGGCCTCCTCGGCGGTCGCCTGTTCGGACGGCTCGCGCGAGCAACCAGTAACGAGTGTCAGCGCGATGAGCAGCGGCAATATCAACGTGCGAACCATTGTTCTTATCCGATCCTTGTGGACGTGTGAGGTGTATCGTGCGTGGGAGCCAGCTTCGCTGGCGTTCTGACGTTACACTTTACACTCTACACGCCACACATCGCGTTACTTTACCCCCGGATTGATCGCATACGTGCCGGTGATCCGGGCCTCGGCAAGTAGATGCGGACGCAGCGCTTCGAGCACCTGCGGTGCCGTGAAGTCATCGGGCACGTTCAAGCGCTCGCAGTCGAGCGCGTACACTGTGAAGTGATAGCGATGGACGCGCATGTCGTTCCAAGGCGGGCAAGGGCCGTCGTAGCCGCGATAAGTCCCTTTCATATCCGGGTCGTCCGCGAACCAACTCGTGTAGTCATTGACGCCTTGGCGCGAACCTTCCGGTCCCTTCGGCTCCTTCTTCCCGCCGGCCACGACTCCGTCGGAGCACTCTCCCGCCGCAAGCTCGCTCACGGATGCGGGAATGTCGACCATCACCCAATGATAGAAATCCGCGCGAGGCAGGCTCGCGGGCACGACTCGACCCTCCTTGTTGACGTCATCCGGCTTGCTCGGCGCATCGGGGTCCACGCAAATCAACGCGAACGAACGCGTCGCAGCGGGAGCGCCGGTCCATTTGAGCTGCGGATTGTGGTTCGGCGCTAGACGCACGTGCAGTACGGAATCGTATGCGCCGAACGCGAACTGTTCCGGAATGGGCTGTCCGTCGAGAAAGCTGGCAGAAGTGAGTTGCATGACGACCTCGGAATTCTCACGGGTTTGGCGAAGTGTGCCATTCAAAGGCACGTTACGGCCATCGAGTTCCACGGTCGAAGCGCCCAACCGCGCTTCTCAAGCGCTTCGTGACTCATGACTCGCGGTTAGCGGTTAGTCGGAACAAAGAGGTTCAGCAGAGGCTGAACCTCCAAGCGCTGCGGAGCGGAGCGATTCGAACGAACCGCGAGTCACGAGTCACGAACCGCTAAGAATCGCTGCCGGGTGCTTCTCGACCAGCTCGTCGAGCACTTGCTGGAATACTTCCAGGGCCCAATCGATTTCCGATTTCTCGATGACGAGCGGCGGAGCGAAGCGAATGACCGTTTCGTGCGTGTCCTTCGTGAGCACGCCCGCGCGAACCAGACGCTCCGCGACGACGCGCGCGTGGACTCGATCCGGGTCGAAATCGACGCCGCACCAAAGCCCTTTGCCGCGCACGTCGCGAATGAGCGGACTTTCGATGCGGCGCAACCGTTCGAGTAGATAGGCGCCCAATTCGGCGCTGCGTTCGATGAGGCGGTCCTTCTCGAGCAGCTCGAGCGCGGCGAGCCCCACGGCGGCGGACAGCGGGTTGCCGCCGAACGTGCTGCCATGGTCT
>JAAYXG010000163.1 GCA_012516015.1 Lysobacteraceae bacterium
CCGGGCTGAGGACGTGTAGTGTGTGAAGTGTAATGTGTAACGTCAGAGGCGCATCGCGCTTCTGTCACTACACTTTACACCTGACACTTACACGGTGCGGAAGCGCCTTACGTAGGCGTATACGCGGACAATCTACTTTGCGTCTTGAGCATGTCGGCTTCGGTGTATTCGGGCCGCTCGCTGCGGATGCGAGCAATGAGCGCCGCAAACTCCTCGGGCGGCACGGCCGGACTGTAATAGAAGCCTTGATACTGATCGCAGCCCAAGTTCTTCAAGAATTCGAGTTGCTCCGCCGTTTCCACGCCCTCCGCGACGACGCGCAGCCGCAAGCTATGTGCGAGCGAGATGATCGCGCGCACGATGGACACGTCATCCGGATTCAACATCAAGTCTCGAATGAAGCTGCGGTCGATCTTCAGCTTGTCGAGAGGGAAGCGGCGCAGGTAACTCAAGCTCGAGTAGCCGGTACCGAAGTCGTCGATCGAGATGTGAACACCCATCGTGCTCAGCTTCTGCAGCGTCTTGGCGGATTGCTCCGCGTCATGCATGACCGCGCTTTCGGTGAGCTCGAGCTCGAGATACCCCGGCTCCAATCTCGACTCGCTCAACGCGGATTCCACGACGCTCGTCAGCTCGGCCTGTCGGAACTGCTTGGCTGAGAGATTGACGGCGACGCGTACGGGCCGCATCCCTGAATCGATCCAGACGCGCAACTGACGACAAGCACGGCGCAGGACCCATTCGCCGAGCGGCACGATGAGCCCGGATTCTTCGGCGAGCGGAATGAAGACGTTCGGCGGTACGACGCCGCGCGTCGGATGACGCCAGCGGATGAGCGCCTCGGCGCTGCGCACGCGTCCCGTGCTGATGTCCACTTTCGGCTGATAGTGCAGCTCGAGCTGCTCGAGCTCGAGCGCGCGGCGCAGCTCGGTTTCGAGCACGAGGCGGTTGTCCGCGATGCTGCTCATCTCGGGCGCGTAGAAGCGGTAGCTTCCGCCGGAGGCTTCCTTCGCCGTGCGCATCGCGACCTCCGCGCGCCGGAGCAGGGCTTCGAACGAAGCGCCATCGTTCGGAAAGAGGCTGATGCCGATGCTCAACGAAGCGTGACATTCCAGCTTGCGAGTCACGAACGGATCGCGAAGCAAATCGGTGATCTTCGCCACGATGCGTTCCGCATCCTGCGCATCGTCGAGATCGCAAGCGAGAATCGCGAACTCGTCTCCCGCCAAGCGAGCGAGCGTATCGCTCCGACGGAGCACCGCACGAAGACGCTGCGAGAGCTCGCGCAGCAGCTCATCGCCGGCCTCGTGCCCAAGCGAATCGTTGATCGTCTTGAGACGGTCGACGTCCATTACCATCAACGCGAACGCGCGTCCGCTGCGCGTGGCTTCGGCCATCGCACTCTCGGCCGCCTCGGCGAGCCCAAGACGGTTCGGCAAGTTCGTGAGCACATCGTGACGCGCCGCGTGCCGAGCATTGGCGTGGACCTGCGCTCGCAGGAAGTCGCTGTCTCGAAGGTGACGCGCGAGATACGCGTCGTACATGATCGTAATGAGCGTGACGCCCAAGACGCCGAAGGCGAACAGCCCGAGCGCGATCGCGAACCAGCCGTTCTCGAGTGTCGTCCCGGGAAGGGGGCGCGCGTCGGGCGAGATCGCGACAGAGGCGAGCCCGACGTAGTGGACGGCCGCGATCGCGCCGCCCACGACGAAAGCTGCGAGGACGCGCGTGAGCACTACAGACCACGAGTGCCCACGACGCAAGCGCACGGCGAGCCAGAGCGTCGCGTAGGAGGTGATGGCCGCAAGAACGATCGAAGCGGCGACCAGATCCGCCTCGTATTCGAGTGCCGGCGAGATGCGAATGGCGGATACGCCGGAGTACAGCATGCCGGAAATCCCGGCGCCCATGATGAGCGAACCGATGGCGAGGCGAGCTTGGCTCAGCTCGCTACGAGCGACGAGAGCGAGGGCGAAGCCGGAAGTGCCGAGAGAAATTCCGAGCGAAACGATCGTCGTAGGCAGATCGTAAGTAAGCTCGATCGGCAGCTTGAGCGCGAGCACCGCGATGAAATGAACGGACCAGATGCCGACGCCCATCGACAGCGTCCCGCCTGCGAGCCACGCAAACGCGGCCCGACCCTTGGCGCTCGAGATGCGAGAGGCGAGGTTGAGCGTGGTATACGCGACGACGACCGCAATCGCGACCGAGAGGCATACCATCCAAGATGTATAGGTTCCTTGCATGCGCGAGCATCATCCCCGCAAGGGGCCGTTTTTCTAGAACTTATCCCACAACGCTTGCGCTCGATATCGAGTGTTCCGTATTTCCGTCACCTCCGTGCACGTCCTTTGCATAGGCCAGGTATCCGTGCGCTCAGTCCGAGTACGACGTTCTGAGATACGTTTCAATGGCGTATCGGGCGCGCTCACGCACGCTTGAGCGCAAAAGCGTGAAGAAGCGTGTCTTTGGGCGCTGGAACGTGCGGAACTGTGCGCTCGCTCTCATGTTGTGCGCGAATCACGCATGGACTGCGCGAGATCTGCATCATTGCCGCTCGCGCGCGAACGCCGTATGAGCAGTACCAAATGCGCGCTCGGACGGGGCCCAAAGTGCGGAGAAACCCCGAGACCGGCATGTTGACGTAATATGCCTCCATGGAGGCATTGTGCGTCTTTTGCGGCTCGAGCTCGGGCAATACGCCGGAGTACCTCGAAATTGCGCGGGAGCTCGGCGCGACCCTCGCGTCCCGTCGCGTGAAGGTCGTGTATGGCGGAGGACGCGTCGGTTTGATGGGCGC
>JAAYXG010000164.1 GCA_012516015.1 Lysobacteraceae bacterium
CGCAATGAAGCGGGCCTCGACCGTCGAGCGGCACACCCGCGCCGTCGATGATGCGCCCGAGCAGGCGCTCGCCGACGATCGCCATCTCGGCACCGATACGCGGTACGACTCTCGCATTCGGCTTGAGCCCATGAATGTCGCCGGTCGGCATGAGAAAGAGTCGGTCGCCCGAGAATCCCACGACCTCCGCCTCGACGGATCCGCCATCGCTTGCGAGCACGTCGCAGCGATCGCCGACGGCGGCCTGACATCCGGCGGCTTCGAGCGTGAGTCCGATCATTCTCGTCAGCACGCCTTCCACCGGCGGCGGTTGAATCAGCTCGGCACGCTGCGCATAGCGTTGTAGCTGCTCGCTCCAACGCGCGGCTCGAGCGGTGCGCGCGTCCGCAGCGGTCACGAAGACGCTCCCTGCTCGCCGCCTCTCGGCGCGCCGCGTTCATCGCCTAGAATCGTCGATATCACTGCGTTGATGCGCGTTTCGAGGCGCGCGTCGATGTGAGCATGTTCGGTCGTCACGCGGCAGCCGCCGCGTGTCATCACGGGATCTTCGACGAGGGTCCATGCACGGTCGGTCGTCGTCGCCGCCAAGCGTTCTCGCACGACTGCCGCGTCTTCCGGATGCAAATGAACGCGCACGTCGCGCGCCGCGGCCGGCAACAAGGCGATGGTCTCGCGAATGATGGCGATAACTTGCGCCGGATCGACGCGCAGCTCTCTGCGCACGAGTTGACGTGCCACCGCGAGCGCAAGATGCGTGAGCTCGGTCTCGACTTGCTCGTCGACGTCCTTCAGCGGCTCGGCAAGTGCGTTGACGATCTGTTCGAGCCGGGCGACCTGCGCGTTTGCTTGCGCGAGGATCTGCTGATACTCCGCTTTCGCAGCTGCGATACCCGCCTCGCGTCCTTTTGCGTACGCCTCCTCGTATGCCTGACGCTCGACTTCTTCGATCTCGGCAACGGTCTTTCCGGCGCGGCGCGCTTGAATCGGCTTCCCTGAGACCGAGGGCAGATCCCAACGCATGACGGCATCGGCGCTCATGCGACCCTCCGCGTCTGCGCCGTCATACGAATTCCTCGCCCTTGCCGCCGAGCTGAATCGTGCCGGCTTCCGCCATCTTGCGTACGATGGCAAGGATCTCCTTCTGCGCCGCTTCCACTTCCGACAGGCGCACCGGACCTTTCGCTTCCAGGTCGTCCTTCAGCATCTCCGCCGCACGTTGCGACATGTTCTTGTAGATCTTCTCTCGGACCGTCTCGTCGGCACCCTTCATGGCGAGCAATAGACGCTCGCTCGGAACCGCGCGCAGCACTTCCTGCATGCTGCGGTCGTCGATGTCCGCCAGGTCGTCGAACACGAACATGAGGTCCTGGATCTTCGTGCCGAGATTCTCGTCGACCTTGCGGATCTGCTCGACGAGCGCCGCCTCCTGCGACGAATCCATGAAGTTCAGGATGTTGGCCGCCGTCTTCACGCCGCCGATGATCGATGTCTTGAGCGCACCGGTCTTGCCGGTGAACTGCTTCTCGATGACTTCATCGAGCTCGTGAAGCGCCGTCGGCTGAATGCCGTCGAGCGTCGCGATGCGCATCACGACGTCGGCGCGCAGCCACTCCGGAAACTGCGCGAGGATATCCGCCGACTGATCCGCGTCGAGGTAGGCGAGCACGATCGCGATGATCTGCGGATGTTCGTGACGCACGAGCTCGGCAACCGCGCGCGCGTCCATCCACTTCAATGCCTCGAGACCCTTGCTAGAGCGTCCGAAGAGGATGCGATC
>JAAYXG010000165.1 GCA_012516015.1 Lysobacteraceae bacterium
GACGCAGTTACCTTCGACTACGAGGTCATGGCTTGCCTCGACGCGGACTTGCACCGCGCTGATGTGATGCCCTCTCGGGCGCACGGACTCCGGCCTCCGCCGGAGCGACGAAGGTGGGGATCACATCATCGCGAACAACGTGCGCTTTGGACGTGGAGAGACTTAAATACCTTGTCGTCCCGGCGTAGGCTGGGATCCAGACAAAAAGCGGCGCGACATGCGCGCAGAGACCTGGACTCCGGTCTCCACCGGAGCGACGAAGGCGGGCCGTCTCGTTCGTTAGGACGACGCGCCGCCCCCGCGAACGATCTCGATCAGCGCGTTCAGCGCATCCGTTGCGGTAAAGATGCCAAGCAGCTTGCCGTCGGCTTCCGTGACGATCGCGCTGCCGACCTTCCTTTCGGACATGGCTAACGCGACATCATCCAGACGCGCGGTCGCGCTCACGATCAATGGGTCCGGCGTCATGATGTCGCCCGCCCGCACCTGATGTTTCTCCGCATACGACAGGCCCGCGACGAGGCGCACATCGCGATCGCTGATCACGCCCACGACGTTCTCGTCGCGAACCACAGGCAAGTGGCGGATGCCGTGCTCCTGCATCAAGAGCTGCAGATCCTCGATCGACATATCTTCCGTCGCGGTGACGGGTTCGGGGGTGGTGAACTCATCCACCGTCACATCTGTGGGCAACATGCGGGTCTCCTGTGCTCGTCCGCGGAATGCGAACGTGACGATACGTGATTCTACAAGGGCGCGAAACGCCCGCCAGGTCAGAAGGACCGACCCGATACTCGTAGATGTCCTCAGTGACAGCGGGTACCGCGTGAACTAGGTCGTGCTCAGAAGCGCCACCGCACCTGGCCGTAGACGTTGCGCTCGATCTCGCTGCGAGGAAGCGGATCGCCGTACTCGGGATGCGCATCGTGCAGCAGATTGCGTCCCACCAACGAAAGCTCGAGATTCGCGCTCGCATGCCACGCCAAGCGCACGTCGAGCTCCGTGTAGGCCGGTACCACGGGCTGAGGCAGCGCACCGACCCGAAACAGCCGCAAGTCCAACTCGACATCGCGCGGCAGATCGAAGCTCGAGCGCAGCAGCCAGTGGTATTCGGGATCGTTGCGAAGCGTCGGATTATCAACGCCCGTGGGATCTGTACTGCCAGCCTTGAGCCTCAAGTCTTCTTCCAAGAACGTTGCCCCCGCGGACACGAGCCACCACGGAAGCGGTTGATAGTCGATCGTCGCTTCGAAGCCGTACACGTCGCCTTCGATCTTGTTCTCGAACTCGACGGGGATGGCCGTACCGCTGCGCAGCCTGTCCCACCGATGAATGAATCCGATGATCGAGTAGCTCGCCGCATCGAACAGTCGCGCCCGATAGCCGAGCTCCGCGACCTTCGCAACTTCCGATTCGAAGTTCGGCCCGCCGACGACGAGATAAGGCGGCTCGCCGGGAAAACGCACATCGCGGTCGTATCTCGCGGGCGCGCGCACTGCGCGCGATAACGAGCCCCACACGAAGTGCCCCTGCGCGGCTTCCCGAGCGATGCGCATGCTCGGCAGATACTCCGTTCCCGTGTAATCGTTGTGCTCGAGCTTCAGCCCGAGGGTCACATCGACGTTCTCGTGTGCTTCGATTTCGTCCTGGACGAAGAGATTGAACCAATCGAGCGATCGCTTCGACGGCACGAACACCGTCGCGATGCCGGGATCCACTTCATCGCGGCCGTAACGATAGCCGCCGCCCCAGACGAGACTGTGCTTCGCGCCCCGTATGGCATGCTGGAGCTCGATGTCGGCGATGTTCGCGGAGGGCTCGTAGAACAAGCGATCCGCGCGCTCCGAATGATCGAAATAGAGCTGAAGCTGGAGCTCCGAGCCCTCGCGCAGCGTCCGTCGCCAGCGTCCGAGCACGTTCGCGCCGGACACCGAAACTTCCGGAAACTCGATACCTCCGACGAACCCACGATGCTCCGAGCGGCCATCGTACGCATCGCCCTGAAACGTGAAGCGGCCTGCATCGCTGTCCCAGTCGGCACGAAAACCGATCTGCGCGCGCCGCCACTCATCGGGCACGCGTGAGCCGTCGGCCCGTTCCGTGTGATCGAACTCGGAATACTTGCCGTAGAAGCGCACGGCCCCGCTGCCGATCTCGCTGCCGAGTCGAAGCGCGGTGCTGCGCTCGTTGTCGCCCAGCATTGCGACCATCAGCTTCCCGGTCGTTTCCTTCGCGGACCGTGTGATCACGTTGATGACGCCGTTGACGGCATTCGCGCCCCACAGCGTCGCGCCCGGGCCGGTAATGACCTCGATGCGGTCGATATCCTCGA
>JAAYXG010000166.1 GCA_012516015.1 Lysobacteraceae bacterium
AGCGCCTCGCCGGCATCGCGAAAGCTTTCCAGCTTCGCTCTGAGCTCGGGCACGAAGAACTCCCGGCCGGGAAAGCGCTCCGCCGCCACCTCGTAGCTCGAAAGCGTCGCGAATAGACGCTGCACGGATTGCTGGACCTCCGCGGACGGCACGTTCGCCCGCTCGGACTCGTCGATCACGGTGCGTTGATAGTGCGCGACTGCGGCGGCGAGCGATTCGGTTGCCCGCACGAGCGGCTCATGTTGCAGAAGAAGCTGACGCACTTGGTCGCGCGCGGCTTTCGCACTGCGTTGAGTGATGAGATTCGCGGAGATGACCGTGAGCGCAACCGCAGCAAAGCCGATCGCAACGCGCAGCGCCATGCCGGGGCGGCGATGCGCCCGGTCAGCTCGTGCGGCGCTCCGCACCGGACCGGACGTCTCGGTTGTTCGTTGGTCTTGCGCGCCCACGCCGGTGCATCCCCGATGGTGGAATGCGCAATGTGCCACCACTCGCGGTGCGGGTCTGCCCGGAGGAATCGGGATTGTGCGTTGGGTCTCAATGTGTTCGTTACGTAAACCGCCGTGACCGATGGAGGCGGTGTTCTCGTGTCCCGCGCGCGAGTCGATCGGGCTGTCGAGTGTGGACTGTAGACTGCAAACAGACCTCGCGCCGCCCTGATCAGGGTCGTTCGTTATCATTCGACACATCCGAATCCATCGACACGGAGTCTTCGTCTTGCCCGAAATCCCCATCTCCGGCGTCCAGCCGGACGCGAGCCCCCTCGCCGGCCTACGCGTCCTGGAGCTCGGCCAATTGCTGGCAGGCCCATTCGCGGGCTGCGTGCTCGGTTACTTCGGCGCGGAAGTGATCAAGATCGAGCCGCTGGGCGGCGATCCGCTGCGCAACTGGCGCGTGCTGCGCAACGGCACTTCGTTGTGGTGGCACAGTCTCGCGCGCAACAAGAAGTCGGTGGCGATCGATCTACAACACGCCGAAGGTCAGGCGCTCGTGCGCGAGCTCGCGCGTCATGCCGATGTGCTCATCGAGAACTTCAAGCCCGGCACGATGGAAAAGTGGGGCCTCGGCCCGAACGAGCTGAAAGCACTCAACGCGGAGCTCGTCTATGCGCGCGTTTCGGGTTACGGACAGAGCGGGCCGTATGCGTCGCGTGCAGGGTTCGCGTCGGTGTGCGAAGCCGTCGGCGGCTTTCGCCATCTCAACGGCTTCGCGGATCGACCGCCGGTTCGCCCGAATCTTTCGCTGGGCGATACGCTCGCCGGCCTGCATGCGGTCATCGGCATTCTGCTCGCGCTCAATGCGCAGGGACGCCGCCGCGCAAGCGGACAAGTCGTCGACGTCGCGATCTACGAATCCGTGTTCAACGTCCTCGAGGCCGTCGTGCCCGAATACGACGGAGCCGGCGTCGTGCGCGGGCCTTCCGGTTCGACGCTCACGGGGATCGTGCCGTCGAATACCTATCTGTGCGCGGACGACAAATACGTCGTCGTCGGCGCGAACGGCGATTCGCTGTTCAAGCGTCTGATGCGCGCGATCGGCCAGCCCGCGATGGCGGACGATCCGCGCTTCGCGAACAACGCGGGTCGCGTTCAGCATGAGCGGGAGATCGACGATGCCATCGGCGCCTGGACTCGCGCGCACACCTCCGAGGAAGTGTTGCGCACCCTCAACGACATTTCCGTACCGGGCGGACCGATCTACAGCGTCGCGGACATGCTCGCGGATCCGCACTTCAATGCACGCGGCTTGTTCGAGGAAGTCGAGACGAACGAAGGCCCGCTGAAAGTGCCGGCGATCCTGCCGAAGCTGGAGAACACACCCGGCGGCACACGCTCGGCCGGACCGAAGCTCGGGGAACACACGGATGAGGTGTTGCGCGATCTGCTGCAGCTACCGGCGGAGCGCATCCGAGCGCTACGCGAAGCGCGCGCGATCGTGTAGGTCGGAACGCGATCGTGTAGGTCGGAATTTATTCCGACCAAGAAGAGTGTCGGAATAAATTCCGACCTACAGGGACGTAGGAAGTGCTGGGCTGGTCGGGAACATTGCCCAGCAGAGCGGAATGCAGGCCACGCGTCTGCAGGTGGCGCAATGCCTGCGGCAGAACGCGCAACAGCTCATCGGGTCGATTGTGCTCGTTCTTCCCGTCGTGCATGAGCACGATATCGTTCGGCCGAATGCGTTCGAGGCGCTTCTCGATGCGATCGGCGCGGCCGAACGGGCCCCAGTCGATCGCGCTCAGGTGCCACAACACGGTTTGCGCTCCGAGTCGCCGAGCTTCGTCGTCCATGCACGCGCGCCTGCGCCCGTGCGGCGGACGGAAGAAGCGCGGACGCTGTCCGAGCACATCGCTCAGCACTTCCGCGCATTCGCGCACTTCCGCGCGCGCGGTGCGCTCGCGCACGAACCACGGATGGCGGTGACTAAACGAATGATTCGCGACTTCATGCCCCTCCGCGACGGCTCGACGGATGAGCTCGGGAAACCGGCGAGCCTGTTTACCGATCGCAAAGAACGTCGCGCGCATGCCCGCCTCGCCGAGCACGTCCAACACGCGCGGCGTGAAGTCCGGATCGGGACCGTCGTCGAAGGTGAGATGGATGCGATGCATCGGTTGGCGGTTGACGGTTGACGGTTGACGGCCAGACAAAGACAACGCAGAGGTGAATTCGGGATTTCGGTCCGATTCTGGCCGTCAATCATCAACTGTCAACCGGTCTTGTCTGCTTTCTGGCCGTCAACCGTCTACTGTCAACCGGTCTTGTCTGCCTTCTGGCCGTCAACCGTCAACTGTCAACCGTCAACTGGCCTTGAGCTTCCCCACATTCCTCGCCAATGCCTCGCGCGTGAGCCAATACAGACGCGGTTCCGGGCGCACGCGCTCGCGAATCTTCGCCGACGGCGCGAACACCCAAGACAAGAGGCGGAAGTGGCCGGCCAGCAATCGGGTCTTCCAACTCTTCGGCATCGGGGTCGATACGAAGCCGACAACTTCACCGTGCGAGGGAATCCAAGTCACGCCTTGGAAGACGCGAATGTCTCGCAGCGACGGATCGTTGTGGGCCGCTTCGGCCAGATGACGCAGCGATTCGCGCATCAACTTCGCGAATCGGAATCCGACACGATGCATCGAGCCCTCGCCTAGCGCGGCGATGCTCGCGTTGTTGAAGTGCAAGCGCCCGATCGGGTCATTGTCGCGCAAGATTGTCCCGTCTTCGAACTTGATCTCGGGCCCGCGATAGCGGGCATGTCCCAGGAATAGCACCGGCCCCAGCGTACGCAAGCGATAGCGCCGGTAGTACCAACGATCGACCCAGCTCAGAATTTTGCGTGCGGCGCGATGGAGCAGCTTCATAGCGTACCGAGCGCGACCGACGGCCGTGCTGCAGCGAGCTCGAGTGCGATATGCGCGACCTGGGCGGCGCCGTCGCGACGGCCGAGCGCCCAAGCACGGTTCTGGATCTTCTGAAGTTGCTCGCGGTTCGCGAGCAACGAATCGACGCGCGCAACCAGCTCATGCTCGCTGACGAGCCCGCCGACTTCATTGCGTTCGAGAAAATTCACGTTGAAACCTTCCTGACCGCCGAGCGATCGCGTCGCGAGAAGCGGTCGCCCGCACGCGAGCGCTTCGGCCACGCTGATGCCGCCCGGCTTACCTACGACGACGTCGGCTGCCCTCAAGAAAAGGTCCATGCGCTCGGTCCACTGGCAGACGCGCAAGCGCTTGGGATGGCGCAAGGCGAGCCGTTCGAGCGCCTCGCGCGCCGCCGTGTTCTTGCCGGGCATTGCGATGATGCACGATTCGCCCGGGTGTTGGAGCAGCTCGCGCGCAGCCGAATCCACGCTCAGCCCGAGCCCGCCGCCGAGCACGAGCACGATCGGCACCTTCTGCGGAACGTGCAGCTCGAAACGCGCTTCTTCCTGCGACAGCGGTGCGGCGAACGCGGGCATGAGCGGCACGCCGGTCGCGATGATCGGATCGGTGAGATCGCCCGCTTCGCGGCTCACGATCGATTCGTGCGCGACACAGTAGCGATCGATGCCGCTTTGCTTCCAGAAATCGTGCACGCCGAAATCGGTCATGACGCCCACGAGCGGCACGCGAATCTTGTCGCGCTGCTTGAGATACGAAACCATCGCCGCTGGAATCATCTGCGTGCTGACGATCACGTCCGGCGCGAAGCGTTTGATGGCCGGCTCGAGCCGGCGAATGAGGCGCAGCCACGTCCACTTGAGCAGCGCGAGCCGCGCGCGCACACCGTTGCCCGCGAGACTGTCGCCGTCGTACGGCAGTGCCGCGCATAGCAGCGAGAGCAGCATGCGGTCGGAAGCATATTTACCGCCGCGCGCGGCGGTCTCGCCCTTCTCGGCCGCGATCTTCGAGATGAGCTCCAGCACCTCGAGCACGGCACGCGGCGGACCCGATTCGCTTTCGAGGATCAGACGCCACGTATCCTCGTCCAGCTGGTAGAGACGCTCGTGCAGGTCCGGGTAGTTCTGCACCAAGCTCAGATAAGTTTCGTGGATCGCTTTTGCGACACCCGGATTGATCAGCGACCAGAAATCGACGGTTTCGACGGTCGCGGCGCCTTCCAGGGCGCGTTCGATCGCTTGCGCCGCGCGCACGTGGCCGAGACCGAGTCCCGAGGTCAGAAGCAATATCCGGCCGTCAGCGGTGGAATCCGAGCCGTTGCGCAAAACCTCGAGACGAGCGATTTGTCCCTCAAGCTCTGTTTGTTCGAAGCGCATGCTCGTCTACCGTGGGTGGGTTAGGCTCCGGTTCGCAACCCGAACCCGACTCAATGCATCGCGTGTACGTAGAGTTCCGTAGTCATCCGTCGCCCGTGGACACTTCTTGCTTGAGCTGCGTGCGACGAAACGGCACTGTAGCGCGTTGCTTCGATGGCCCAAATACGAATCGGATAGCCAAAATTGCGAACTTTCCGGATCAGTAACACGTTCATTGCCTCTCGCTCACTAGGGAGAACTACCGTGTCGACCCGCCAAGTTTGGTCTCGCGCCGTCGCCAGTACCGGTGCGCTCTTATTGTTCTGCTTCGCGTCCACCGTCGCCAGCGCGAATAACCGAGAAGACTGCTATCGAGATTTTCAGCCAAGCTCCGGACAGCCCGGCAAGGACGTCGTTTGGGTGCCGACGAACGATGCGCTCGTCGATCGCATGCTGCGGATGGCACAGGTCAAGCCGACGGATCTCGTCTATGACTTGGGTGCCGGCGACGGCAAGATCGCGATTGCAGCGGCGCGCGACTTCGGCGCCCGCTCCGTCGGGATCGAATACAACCCGGAGATGGTGAAGCTCGCGAATTGCCTAGTGAAGGCGGAAGGGGTCGCGGGCAAGACGAAGATCATCCAGGGCGATATCTTCGAAACCGATTTCAGCAATGCGACGGTCGTCACCTTGTATCTGCTGCCCGAGCTCAATCTGCGCCTCCGCCCCACGATCCTCAAGATGAAACCGGGCACGCGCGTCGTCTCGCACTCGTTCCTGATGGACGATTGGGAGCCGGATGAGCGCCTGTCGAGCGATCACGGCCAGGCCTACTTTTGGGTCGTGCCGGCTCAGGTGGAAGGCAACTGGACGCTGCGCTCGGCAGACTCGAAGGACGCCATCGACGTGCGGCTCGAGCAGACGTTCCAGCAAGTGACGGGTACGGCGGGAGAAACGAAACGCTCGTTGACGAAGACGAGCTTACGCGGCGATGCGCTCGAGTTCAGCTTCGACGACAACGGTACGCCCGTGCGGGTCGTCGCGCGCGTGAACGGCGACAAGATGGACGCCCAGGTCACGCGCGGCGGGAAAACAAGGAAGTACGTCGGCACGAGAAGCGGTTAGCCTTTCGTGAGTGATTGGGTTACGTTGGTGGCCAACATGAAAGTGAACCGACGCAATGCGTCGCATCGAGAGAAGCGGAGCGAGAGCGGCTGAACTAACCGCTAACCGCTAACCGCTCACCGCTTCCTCATGGACGCTACTACCGCCAGCGCCCGACTCGCCCAGTCATCGGCTAACGAGGCACCAGCGCACATCTTGAGCGTCTGGGACGCCACGATGATCACGGTCGGCATCGTCATCGGTGCCGGCATCTTTCAAACGCCGTCGCTCGTCGCAAACATCGCAGGATCGCCGGCATGGATGCTCGCCGCGTGGGTGCTCGGCGGTGTGCTGTCGTTCATCGGCGCGCTCACGTACGCCGAGCTCGCGACGACGTATCCGAGCGCGGGCGGCGATTACTCGTTCCTCACCCGCGCGTATGGGCGTGACGTCAGCTTCTTGTTCGCGTGGGCACGCAGCCTCGTGATCGTCACGGGGTCGATCGCGCTGCTTGGATTCATTCTAGGCGACTATCTCACGCGTCTGTTCAGCCTCGGCCCCTACTCCTCGGCGATTTACGCGGGTCTTGCGGTGCTGGTGCTGACGGCCGTCAATCTCATCGGGCTGCGCAGCTCTTCGCGCATGCAGAACGTCTTGACGATCCTCGAGATCGGCGGCGTGCTGTTCGTCGCCGCCGCGGGGTTCATGGTCGACCCTCCGCAAGCCGTGGCGAGCACGACCGAATCGAGCGTTAGCATCGGCGCGATGGGGCTCGCGATGGTGTTCGTGTTGCTGACGTTCGGCGGTTGGAACGAAGCCGCGTATGTCTCGGCGGAAGTGCGCGGCGGGCCGCGGGCGGTGCTGACGTCGCTGTTGCTCTCGATCGCGATCGTCACGCTCGTGTATCTCGTCTTCGTCATCGGCATCACGCATGGGCTCGGTTTCGACGGCTTGAAGCAGAGCGAAGCCTTGGGCGTCGATGTGGTGCAGCGCGCGGTCGGCGAGCGAGGCTCGCAGATCATCGGCATTGTCGTCGCCATTGCGGCACTCACGTCGATGAACTCGACGATGCTCGTCGGGGCGCGCACGAACTACTCCGTCGCGCACGACTGGCCCATCTTCCGGTTCATGGGCGGTTGGAAGGGCTCGCGTAACACGCCCGTCGCTGGCTTTCTCGTTCAGGCGGCGATCGCGCTCGCGCTGATCTTCTTCGGCTCGCTCGAAAAGGACGGTTTCTCGACGATGGTCGAGTTCACCGCGCCGGTCTTCTGGTTCTTCTTCATGCTGAGCGGCATCGCGCTCTTCGTGCTGCGGCGTAAGGATCCCGGCGCCGCACGCCCCTTCCGAGTGCCGCTCTACCCCGTGCTCCCGTCGATCTTCGTCTTGACGTGCGCGTATCTGCTCTACTCGAGCATCACGTACGCCCAATCGCAGAACGCCACGTGGGTGGCGTTCGCGGTGATGGCGAGTGGGGTCGTCGTCTGGGCGGCGATTCGCCGCCGCGACGTGTAGTGTCTGGTGCGGAGCCCAGCGGGCCCTCTTCCGTCACACCTTACACTCTACACACCGCGAGTCGGGCCGACGGCCCGAGTTAGCCCTCGATAGTCCACAAATAAATCCCGCTCGTACCGAGCTTGATGTACCTCTCGGGCGGCCACTCCTTGCCCATGTCGAAGTCATGGGAGACCACGCGCGCGCCGGGGCGGAGCTCGGACTTCAATTTCGGCATGAGGCGGCGATTGAGCTCCGGTAGGAGATAGAGCATCACGACCGTCGCCTCGCTGATGTCGGTCTCGAACATGTCGCCGACCTTGAACGTGACGAGATCCTCGACCCCCGCAGCCTTGGCGTTCGCTCGCGCCTCGCGGATCCGCCTCGGATCGAGGTCCACGCCGACACCGCGCGTCCCGAACTTCTTGGCCGCGGCGATCACCATGCGTCCATCGCCGCAGCCGAGATCGTAGACGACGTCGCCCGTACGAACACGAGCCACATCCAGCATGCGGTCCACGATCTCATGCGGCGTCGGCACGTACCAAACGTCGAGTTTGCGCGCGGGGCGATCGCCATCCTGCGCGAAAGTCGGCACTGAAGCCGCGCAGAGCGCGAGGACCATCATCGCGATGATGCCACGTCGACTCATCTGGACTCGCTCCAAATCGCGGTGGGTATCCCGAGTATCGCGAAGAAACTGCGTCAGCGCGACTTTGACTTGTTAACGGGGCGACTGCGCACTGATCACGTAACAATCAATCCAACGCTCACGCCATAATCCGCCGCAGATGCGCGAAGTCAAGCCCGTCTTATCCAGAAGTTTTCCACCGCTTCTGTGGATAACATCGCGTCGCACGGACTTCACGCCTTCGACATCATCACTGACGAATGTCAAGAGTGCGTGACGATTCTATTGCACCGCTTTGCGCGTTGCGTGCGACATCGATGCCGCGCCCTTCGCGTCTTGGCGTAGCGAAAGCGTCATGATGTCGCGAGCGCGAATGGTTCGTGATGCGGCGGGGATCGCGGTCGTTGCGCGCGAGCATCATGAGCTTGCGCGACACACCTCGACGAAGCTTCACATCGTGCTCGCAAATCCCCAGCACCAGGCGCCGATGACCGTTGCAATCGCAATAAGGCCGGAGACGAGCTGCGGAACGCGCTTGAAGAACGCGCGCGTTTGCGGTAGCGCGTTCGCAAGCCCCACGAGGGCGCCGGAACCGAATCCTGTCAAGTGCGCGAGCACGTCCGTGCGCTCTCCGCCGGCGCCGGTGAATGCGAGCAAGGCAACGGCAGCGATCAGCGGCGCCCACCGCCGAGCCCACCGCATCGCCCCGGTGGAGTGCCGCTTCCACGCGTACGCTGCGACCAAACCGAGCGTCGCGAACACCGCTGTGGAAGCGCCGATCGTCGTACGCCCCCCGAGCATCAAGAGGCTGTCGACCCAGTTTCCGAGCGCGCCCGCGACGAGAATGCTGAGCCAGGCCGTGCCGGGACCGACGAGTTGCGCCGCGAAGTAGCCGAACAGGCCGCCGAACGCGAGGTTGCCGAGCAAGTGACCTAGATCCGCGTGAAGGGTGAGCGCGGTGACGATGCGCCATGGCTCGCCACCGGCCTCGCTCGAAGGCAGCAACGCGCCGATCTCGAACCAGTTGAACCCGCCAACCGCAGCGCCCGCGCAATATGAGATCACGACCAGGAAGAACGCAAAGAGCACGGTGGACAGCCAAGCCGATTCGTGAAGCACGAGCGGAGGCTGCGCTCGAGGAGGGGCGGCGATCTCTTGCTCGTACTGCGCCAAATGCTCCGTTGCTTCGCGCACACGCTCCTCCGGCACGAACACGACGTATGTCGAATCATCCTTCCCGAGCACGTGCTCGATACCCACCGCGCGCAATATGAACGCTCGATGCTCGCACGCGGCGTAGTCGCGTGAGCGATAGACGGCGCGGTAGGCGGCGGAATGAGAGAAGGTATCCAAGTAAGCGCGTGTGACGTGTAGAGTGTGAAGTGCGAAGTTTGAAGGACAAAGTGCCCTTGCGCCCGGATTTAGATGTCCAACTGGGGGCGGGCGGGTCCATATGCAAGCTCATCCGTTGACACGTTGACCGTCAGCGGCAACCTTCTGGCCCGTCACTCGTCACTAGTCACCGTCACTGCTGCGTGTCCCCTCTCGCCCTTCTTGCCGTGCTGCTGGCTGCAGCGACGCACGCGACCTGGAATCTGTACGCAAAGCGCGCCGCGAAAGCGCTCCACTTCGTATGGATGTACTCGGTCGCCTCGATCCTCATCTATTCGCCGATCGTCGCGTGGATCGTCTACTTCGAGCGGCCGCAGTTCGAAACCTTGCATTGGGTCGCGCTGTTCGCGACGGGTGTGCTACACCTGTGCTATTCGCTCATCCTTCAAGCAGGCTATCGCGCGTCCGACCTTTCGCTCGTCTATCCGCTGGCGCGCGGCTCGGGGCCGCTGCTTTCGTTCTTGGGCGCGGCGCTCTTGCTCGGCGAGCACGTCACGTGGCTTTCGATGCTCGGCTGCGCCCTCGTCGTCGTCGGCATCGTGCTCGTCGCCGGTCTGTTCCTGGAAGCGCACAAGGCGCCGAAAATCGGCATCGCATACGGCCTCGCCACCGGCGTGTTCATCGCCGCCTATACATTGAACGACGGATGGGCGGTGAAGGCGCTGCTGATCTCGCCGTTCATCGTCGATTACACCGGCAATGTGTTTCGCGTATGCGTGTTGAGCCCGGGCGCGTGGCGCGACCGCGCGCGCGTGCGCGAGGAGATCCGCGCGTACCTCAAACCGGCGCTGATCGTGAGCGTGCTCGGCCCGCTCGGCTACATCCTCGTGCTCTACGCCATGCGCATCGCGCCGATCAGCCACGTCGCACCCGCACGCGAGCTCGCGACGCTCATCGGCACGTATTTCGGCGCGCGCCTGCTAAAGGAGCGTGCCGCGCCGATGAGGATCGCGGGAGCGGTATGTATCGTTGCGGGGGTCGTTAGCCTTGCCGTTGCCTGACGGAGGACGCATGGGGCGTGGGGCTCCCGTTGACTGAGGGCCTGGGGCGTGGGGCGTGGGGCGTGGGGCGTGGGTCAGAATAAGAAAAGTTTTTCGCGTGGCGAACATTTCCACTCGCGCTGCGTGCGCACGCAGCGCTCTAGTCCATTCTGACCCAAGCCCCACGCCCCGAGCCCCGCACCCCTTCTAACGAGCCCCGCACCCCTTTAAGAAGAGCAGGAAAGCATACTGCACCCCGCCCGCTCCCTCGCCCATTCGGGTCGCTTCGCGGCGTAGTGCTCGCGGCCAGGTTGGTCGTCGTAGGGCCGACGCATGACGTCGAGCAGCTCGTGGATGCCCGCGTAATCGCCTCGTTCGGCGCGATCGATCGCTTGTTGCGCGAGGTAGTTGCGCAGCACGTAGCGCGGATTCGCGCTCCGCATGCGCTTACGACGTTCCGACGGCGAGAGCGAATCGGCGCGCACGCGCTGCGCGTAGCGAGCGAGCCAGGCGAGGAAATGCGGCTCCGCCGCCTTGCGCTTGTCTTCGTCGTAGAACGCCTCTTCGAGCGGCGCGAGTGTCGGTGCGTTCACGTCGATCTCGCTCAGCGAGCGGAAGAAGATTGTCATATCGACCTCCGCGCTCATCAGTAGGGCGTAGAGCGAGTGAAGCAGGTCGACGTCGTCGTCCGCGAACGTGCCGAATCCCAGCTTCGCCGCAGCGTTCGCTCGATCCGTTGCGACGAATACCTCTCCGAAGCGCTGTAGACCCCGCTGCAACGGCTCTTCATCCTTGAAGAGCGGCAGGAGCGCGCTCGCGAGACGCGTCAGATTCCAGAACGCGATTTGCGGTTGATGGCCGTAGCGATAGCGGCGCCCCTGGGCGTCGGTCGTGTTCGGCGTCCAGTTCGGATCGAAATTGTCGATCCAGCCGTAAGGGCCGTAGTCGATCGCGAGACCGAGAATCGACATGTTGTCCGTGTTCATCACGCCGTGCACGAAACCGACGCGCATCCAGTGCGCAACCATGTACGCGGTCCGCTCGCACACATCGGCGAACCATTGCTCGCGCTGCTTCGCGACGTCGGGCTCTTGGG
Organism: Lysobacteraceae bacterium; assembly: GCA_012516015.1. GTDB lineage: Bacteria > Pseudomonadota > Gammaproteobacteria > Steroidobacterales > Steroidobacteraceae > Steroidobacter. The sequence goes on from JAAYXG010000166.1 coordinate 11,423, forward strand.
CGTGCTCGGGAAAGTCGCGCCGGATCGTGAAATCGACGAGTCGCGTCAAGAGCTCGAGGTCACCGCGCGAGGCCGGCAGCTCGAAATTGCCGAATCGGATGAACGACGGCGCGACGCGACAGACGATCGCGCCGGGCTCGGAGCGAGGATTGCCGTCGTAGAACATGTCGCGCACGACTTTCTCGCCGGTCGTGACGAGGCTCAGCGCGCGCGTCGTGGGCACACCGAGGTGGTGCATCGCTTCGCTGCAGAGAAACTCGCGGATCGAGGAGCGCAAGACGGCGCGGCCGTCCGCCGTCCTGGAGTACGGCGTCAAGCCCGCTCCTTTGAGCTGCAGCTCCCACCGTTCGCCTTGCGCATTGATCAACTCGCCCAATGTGATCGCGCGGCCGTCGCCGAGTTGCCCCGCCCATTGCCCGAACTGATGCCCGCCGTAGTTCGCGGCGTAGGGCTCCATACCCTCCAGAAGCGCATTGCCCGCGAAGACCTCCGCGAATTCCGCAAGCTCGATGAGGCCCTCATCGAAGTCGAGGCGGGCCGCCATCTCCTTGGAATGGGCCACGAGCTTCGGCGCCAATACAGGCGTCGGGTCGACGCGCGTGTACAGCGCTTGGACTTGTCGCGGCCGACCGCCTCGCTCAGGATCGCCAGGCAGCTCGCGAACGAATGCGTTATCGAACCTGAGCGGTGGGAATGTGTTTTGAAGGGGATTGGCGGCCATCTGCTCCACGTCGACGCGATGTGAACGACCCGGTCTCGCAGGACATTTCCTACTTGGCACCTACCGCTCGTAGGGCTCGGCCGGGACTCGGTTCCGTAGCGTACTCCTCCGCGGACGGTTCCGCGGAAAATACGGTCTTTGCGAACGGGAATGCGCAACTACCATGGAACTCACACGCCCAATGTCCGTTGATGTGCCTGACACGGAATGGACCAACGCACATGGATCCGCGTTCACGATGCGGACACAACCGCCGCCGGAGATCTCATGAAGAAACAGGCCCTCTCGTTCGACGACGTCAAGCGCACCATCTCAGCTCTGGAAGTGTACGCGAGTGCGCTCGAGGAAGAGATCATCGCACAGGGCGCGGACTGCGAGCCCTCCGTCATCGAGGAGGCGGAAGCGACGCGCGTGCTCATCACGAAGTACTCCGCGCTGTATGAGGCTTCGGCAGAGAGTACGACGGTTCACTGAGAAGGCTCGTAGCCAGAACAAGAGAGGCGCGTCCCCTCGGAGGACGACGCTCCCAATCCTCCGACTCGCATGATTGCTCCAACGCGGCGCGCGTTGGCCGGACACGTGCGCTCAATGTATTCCTTTCTTCGTGAACAAGGCAGAAATCCAAGCTGAACGCGCCTTGGCCACGGCGAAAATGAGCTTCCCTCCTCCGCGGAACGGGCGCAGGTTCCCTCCCCTGCACCGCGGGGAGGGTTAGGGTGGGGCGCAGCTCATGTTCTTCTCTGTCCGTTCTGCGCTCTTTGTGTTCTTTGTGGTTGCTCCTGGTTCAGCGGCATTTGGGTTGGCTAGCCTGCACATACGCACGGACGCACCATGCAGCATGCATCTGTCACGGGTCGCAGCAGCCAGCACGGCGTTGCGATGATCGAAACCGCAATCGCGTTGCCGATCTTGCTCGCCGTCATCCTCGGCTCGATTCAGTTCGGCCTGATCTACGAAGCGAAAGCGACGCTGAATCATGCCGCGCTTCGCGCCGCACGCGCGGGGGCGGTCGAGCATGCCGACCCTGGCGCGATCCGGCGCGGGCTCGCACGAGGACTCGTGCCGCTGTACTCGCCCTCTTCGTCGCTCGCCGGGTTCGAATCGACGTTTGCCCGCGTCGACTCGGAGCTCAGGACGAGCGCGCGCATCCGCATTTTGAATCCGACGCAGGAGGCGTTCGCGGATTTCAGCGAAGAGGTCGAAGGCGTGCGCGAGATCCCGAACGATCGCTTGCACGTACGGAGCACGGCGCGCGGTGCGCAGAGCGGGATCAACATCCAAGACGCGAATCTGTTGCGCGTCGAGATCACGTACGGCTATGAGCTCAAGGTGCCGCTCGTCAACTGGTTCATCGCGCGCACGCTGCTTGCGCTCCGCGGCGGCAGCGGCTACGACGCGTTCGAGCAGCAGTTACTCCGCCAAACTCGCCTTCCGATCATCTCGACATCGACGGTGCGTATGCAAAGCGCCGCGCGACTGAGCGATCTCGTCGTGTCGCGCGCGGACATGCCCGACGTCGAGCGCTTCGATGCGGGCGGCGCTCCGCCGGCACTCGATGAGGACGATGACGAAGCGCGGGGCGATTCCGATGCCCCGACTGGAAGCGAGGACGATCCGAGCTCGGGAAGCTCGCTCGCCGACGGATTCTTCGGCTTCGGCTCAGGATCCGCGGGCAGCGCCAATCCACCTTCGTCGGGCGGTGAAGGAGAAACGGGAGGCGGCGACGATGGCTGGATCATAGGCGGAGGCGGTCCCCGCGATTGCCCGATCAACACGTGTTGCTCTCCGCCGAGGCCTCCGATCTAGAAAAAACACCGCAGTAGGAGTCGCAATCCATGGATGGATTCAAGATGCACGTCCGCTCCCGTGCGTGCCGAGCGCTCGGCCTCGCAGCCGTCGCGATCATGCTTGCAGGCGAAGTGCGCGCTCAGACCCAGTGCGACACGGGCGACCCCTGCGCTCGTGCAGACATCGCAAGCCATGCCGGCATCGGGCCCATCACGGGCGTCAACAATCCGATCGATGTCGTCTCGGGCAACAAGTACCAAGGCGAAGTCGATTTTCGACTCGCTGGCGAGCTCGGACTCTCGTTCGCGCGCCACTACAACAGTGCGAGCGTGCAGGGCAGCGCGTTCGGCGGCGGCTGGAATCATTCGTACGAAACGGCGCTCGTGCGAGAGGAACGAGAGTCGGGCACGACGATCACCATCGTGCAGGCGGACGGGCGCCGCATCGAGTTTCACGCCCTCGGTCCGGCACGCGATGGTGTAAGGCGCTATGTCTCGAAGCCTTTCGGATATGGCGTCGTCGAGGAGGATGTCGCGCGCATCGAGGCGCTGCGGCAGAGCGGAGATCAGACAGCGGTGCACGCGCGTCCGTGGCGCTGGAGATGGCTGGACGGGCGGGAGCTCATCTTCGACGAACGCGGCGCCCTTCGGCGCCTGCAAACGGCAAGCGGCGAGTGGCTGGCGCTCGACTACGACGCGCATCGGCGGCTCGAACGTATCATCGACTTCGCCGGACGCACGCTTCGATTGTCTTATTGGGATCGACCCTCGGAGTGGCTACAACCGTTCGACGACTCGCAGGTCCGAGGGGCGCGCCATCGGCTCGCCTCACTCACACTCCCTGACGGACGCGTCATCCGCTATGGCTACGACGGTAACGGATTGTTGAGTGATGTGCGCTTCGATGACGGCACGCGCAAGCGCTACGAGTACGCGCGAAGCGGCGATGCGCTGAAGCTCGCGCGCGTCCTCGATCGCAGCGGACGCATCGCTGGAACGTATGGGTACGGTGCGAACGGCGATGCGCGCAGCAGCACGATCGGTGAGAGCGATTATTCAGTACGGCTTGAGCGACTCGATCCCTCGACAGCGAGCGATACCGGAACCACGCTCCTGACGAACGAAGCGGGCGAGCGCACCGCATTTCGCTGGCGGCGAACACCGTTCGGCACTCAGCTCCTCCAAGTCGTGGGAGCCGGCTGCCCGACCTGTCCCGCATCCAACGTCCGGTACCGGTACGACGAGTATGGACACGTCGATCGCATCGACAAGCTCGATGCCGATTCGAGCCGCGTGCAATGGAGCGAGATCATCGCGCGCGATGAGATCGGGCGCGTGCTCGAGCGTCATCGCGAGCAAGATGACGCCCGTACGCTCATCGAGCGATATGAATACGCGAGCGACGACCCGCTCGCGAAACCGATGCGCATCCTGCGGCCGAGTATCGCGCCCGGACGTTCTCGAACGTTCGCGCTTCGGTACAACGCGCGCGGCCAGCCGCTGCAACTCATCGAAGTCGGTTACGCGCCGGTCGATGGCGGCCTCGGCTATGCGCGTATCGAGCGCAGTACGTCGTATCGCTACTACGAAGCGCCTGAGGGCGCCTCGCACCTCGTCGGCCGACTCAAGACGATCGATGGCCCGCTACCCGGGGACGTCGATCTGGTTCACTACGACTACGACGCGCGCGGGCTGCTCGCACGAATTGCGTACGCGAACGGCGCGATGGAGCGCTTCGAGTACGACTCGCTCGGGAGACTACATCGATACGTGCCGCTGGACGGCGTGCCGATCGAGCTCGAATACGACGATGAAGGGCGCGTCTCGGGATATGCCCGTGCCGGGCTGCAGACGCGCATCGCCTATGACGCCGATGGCCGTTTGGCCAGGCTCAACGATCCGATCGGCCAACAGATTTCATTCGAATACGATGGCCCGCTGCTGAAGGCGCTTCAGGATACAGGCGGGAATCGCATCGAATTCGATCTCGATGCCGCGGGTCGACCCGTTGCGCGGCGTTTGCTCAATCCGGACGGAACGGTCGCCCAAATCGGCGCACCGCATGGCGAGAACGCGACCGACTTGAACCTCGCGCGTTCGCCCTTCAGTCCCGAGACGCTCGCGTTCGTTCGGCTACCGATCGCGAAAAGCTGGACGACCGAAGCAGTGGCGTTGATCGAGCCGGTGTCCGCGGTTTCATCGCCGCTCGCTCATCGAGAGGTTGTCGATGAGCGCGGACTCGCGAGCCATTACCGGTACGACGATTTCGGCCGTCTCGTGCACGTTCTCAGTCCGGACGCCGGATCGCTCATACTCGAATACGACGAAGCGAGCCGCGTCGTGGCGCGCCATTTCGCCGACGGCCGTACGATCCATTATGCCTATGATCTCCTCGGACGTATCGAAACGATCTCCGCAGGAAGCGAGCGAATTGCGGTCGCGTACGGGCCGTACAACAAGCCCGCGAAGATTCGCTATGCGTGGGGTGACGAGTCGTTCGAATACGACTTTGCAGGCCGCCTGGTCCAGCGCACGCAACGGATCGACGGGCACATATTCACGCGATCGTATCGATACGACGCATTGGGTCGACGAAGCGAAGACACGCTTCCCGACGGCACGACGCTCGTCTATCGCTACAACGGATCCGTGCATGCCAAACCGGGCGTGCTGTCGTCCATCGAGCGAAAGGGCCTCCTACGTTCGAAACCGATCGTAACGGGCCTCAACGAGGCGAGCGACAGCTACTCCCGATCGACGTCGAGATTCGGTAACGGACTCGAGTTCGAACGCGAGCTCGATGTGCACGGGCGATTGCGTCGCTACGGCACGCCCGGGATTGCGCACTTCGAGCTCGAAACCGATGGCGATGCACGGATCGCTTCCGTTCATCACGGCCGGAAGCGCTTCTTCTCTTACGACAGTGCAGGTCGGCTCGAGCGTGCCTCGTTCTCCGACGCCGAAGCGGATGCGGCTGCCTTCGGCTTCGATATCGCCGGCAACGTCCGGCTGAGCACATTTCAAGGAACTTCGACATTGCTCCGAGTGGATGCGACGAGCAACCGCTTGCTCGAGCGAACCGATGCCGATGGAACGCGCTTGCGCTACGCGTATGACTTGGCGGGCCGCACGACGCGCATCGGCGAGCGCACGTTCGAGTACGACGCATTCGGACGAATGATCCGCGTCTCGGACGGCGGACGAGCGCTGGCCGAGTACTCGTACAACGCGTTCGGCGAGCGCATTCGCAAGGTCGTCTACTCGGGCAGCGGACGATCGGTCGCCTACTTCTTCTACGACGGCTCGAAGCTCACCGCGGAAGCCGATGAGGAAGGCGCCGTCGCGAAGCAGTTCGTGTACGTGCGCGATCGAGTCGTCGCGATGCTCGTCGGCGCGAGCACGTACGCCGTCCACACGGACTGGCTCGGAACGCCGATGGCCGTCACGGACGAAAGACAGCGCGTCGTGTGGCGCGCGAAGATCGATCCGCTCGGCCGCATTCGCTCGCAACGCGGGAGCATCCGCTTAGACCTGCGCGGCTCGAATCACTACTTCGACGGCGAGACCGGGTTTCATTACAACATCCATCGCTACTTCGATCCCGCCACGTCGCGCTACCTGACGCCGGACCCGATCGGACAACTCGGCGGCCTCAATCTCTACGCGTTCGCAAACGGCGATCCGATCAACTTCGTCGATCCGCTCGGACTGCAGGCGCTGCCGGCCGATTTCGACTACGTAGATCGGTTCTCCGTGTTCATCAGAGCCGGCCTCGAGGCGCTCCCGGCCGAGCTCGTCGATTCGATCGGTGCCGCGTTGAGAGAACTGCTCGATCCGGCAACGATTGCGACGGCCGCTGCGGTGTTCGCAGCTTGGGCGTTGTCACACCTCACGCCGTTCGGATGGGCGGCCGACCTCGTCATCATCGGCGTCGGCGTTGCGTTCATGGGCGCGGCGATCGTCGATCTCGCACGAGGGACACTCGCCGCGTATCGCAGGATGGATAACGCACAAACCTATCAGGAGCTGTGCGCCGCCGGACGCGACCTCGCAAGCACCGTCAGCGATGCCGTCTTGGAACTCGCGGGCGGCGGCGGACTCGCCACCTCGGCACGCACTCTCGGCCCACAAGTCGCGGCACAGATCCGCCGCATGTTCGGCCGCGGCTCCCGCCCACCCCCACCCGCCCCGCTCCTTTGGACACAGGAGATGCCCCAACGCGTGAGCG
>JAAYXG010000013.1 GCA_012516015.1 Lysobacteraceae bacterium
GCTTCACGACCTTTTCGGCGTTTGCGCTCGAGACGGTGCTGCTCTACGAGCGCGGCGCAGTGGGATGGGCGCTGGTCAATGTCATTGCATCGGTGACGCTGTCCGTTCTCGCGCTCGTTGCCGGATTGTGGCTCGTGCGGCAGGCAAGCGGTTGATGCCTTGGCTGCCTGAGCTCGCAACCCACGCACTTTCAAAGGGGAATTTCTCGAGGCGAGGACTGCCCCCTTTACATCACCGGCGCGTTGGAGCAGCCTCCGGACGATAGATAACAACAGCGGGAGTGGATTATGTTCGACAAGCTGTCTCGCAGCGTCGCGCTCCTGCGCGCGAGCCTGGCGGTGTTGCGCGCCGACAAAGAACTGCTCGTCTTTCCACTGTGCTCGACGATCGCGTCGCTCCTCGTCGTGGCGAGCTTTGCGCTGCCGCTGGTCGCATCGGGCGCGCTCGAGAGTCTCGACGCGGGCGAGTCCCCTGGCGCGGGAACGGTGCTCATCGCATTCTTGTTCTACCTGACGCAATATTTCGTCATCTTCTTTTTCAATACGGCGCTCGTCGGAGCCGCAATGATTCGGCTCGACGGCGGCGATCCGACCGTGTCCGACGGGTTCAGAATCGCCTTCTCGCGTGTGAGCGCGATTCTGGGATACGCGGCGATTGCCGCAACCGTCGGCTTGATCTTGCGCATCATCGAGGAGAGGGCGGGATTCATCGGGCGCTGGATTGCGGGATTGCTCGGCATCGCATTTACCGTCGCAACGTTCTTGACGGTGCCGATTCTCGTGAGCCGCGGTGTAGGACCCATCGAGGCCGTGAAGGAAAGCGCGGTGCTCCTCAAGAAGACCTGGGGCGAGAACATCGCGGGTAACGTCGGGCTCGGGCTCGCATTCGCGCTGGCCTACTTCCTGGCCATCGCGGGCGCGTTCGTGCTCTTCTATCTCGTGGCTGGCTCCGGTAGTGGGATGCTCATCGGTTTCGTGCTCGCGATGGCCGCCATCGCGATCGGTGGACTTGCGCTCATGCACGCGGCGCTTCAAGGCATCTATTCCGCGGCGCTCTATCGTTACGCGAGCGGCGGCGGCGTCGACGGTCCGTTCTCGAACGAGTTGCTACAAAGCGCTTTCCGGCCGAAATAGCGAGGAGGGGAAGTGCGGCGCTCGGATGGAAGAGGGAAGAGCGCTAGCGCTTTTCAATCAAGGCGAAGGCGCGCCGTATTGAAGATGCGTGAGCCGCGCAGGATTGCGGCTGCAGCGGCAAAGGTGCAGCACGTAAAGGTTGTCGAACTCGGCATCTCCGATTTGCGGCAACGTAGGGCCGCCGAGAGCGGCGATGATGGGCGTCACTGTGTTGCTGTGGCCGATCACGAGCACGGTGCTGCCGGAACGTTTCCGGACTTCCCTTGCGAATGCATCGATGTCCTTGCCGTCGAGCACGATCGGCGTCAGGCCGAGCGCCGTCGCGAGAAGCTGCGCGGTTTGCTCCGCGCGGACCGCATCGCTGCGAATGATCGCTTTGACGCCCGAGCGCTCGGTTGCATGGACGAGCGCTTGCGCGCGAGTTCGTCCGGCTTGCGAGAGCTCATCGAGCGTCCCTTCACGGTCCGCATGCCGCACGAGTAGCACCGTCGACTGCACACCGCAATACCACCAGAAGGCGAACGCGCCGATGAGGATCAAGAGACCTGCGGCGAGTAGATAAACCCAGCGTTGCCGTAACACGAAAGCTCCTTCCCGGATCGCTATGTGCGTCATCTTATGCGAAAAAGGAGAACAATAACTCTCGCAAAGCACGCAAAGCTCGCCAAGTAAATCAAGACGAAAAGTCTCTCTAGATCAAAGACGCAGCATCTCTCATGCCGACCGGTGGCCGATACGGCACGCCGATTGAATGATTTCGTCTGCTCGGCGAGCTTCGCGCCTTTGCGAGATGATCCCTTCTTCTTGTTTGCCGCGCCGCCGCGAGATTGGCGTCGCTGCGGCCCGAGGGGCGGTGATGATCCGATCTTGACGCCGCAACGGGCGGCGCGCATCGTGACCCCTCGGGGGTGCAGTATGCGTCGTGCTATTGCCTCGCTTGTCTTTCTCACTTTCGCCGCGTTCGGCCAGTCGCTCCATTGGGATGGATACGAACGTCTGACGCGCGAGCAGGTCTTGCAGATCGTTTCGGATCCCTCCGCACCGCCCGATTTGTATGCGAAGAATCTGTCTGGGCTGAACTTGGCTGGCGTCGACTTCAACGGCGCCAATCTGTCGGCGGCCGTGCTCAACGATGCGAACCTGATTGGCGCCCGGCTCGATGGGTGCAAGCTGAACGTTTCATTCCTGCACCGGGCGAATCTCATGGGTGCGTCGTTGCAGGGCGCAGTGCTCTTCTCCGTGCAGCTCCAGGAAGGCGTTTTGAAAGACGCGAATCTGTCCGGCGCGCGCCTCATCGGCGATCTGCGGGACGTGGATTTGTCGAACGCGAGGCTCACGAATGTGAACGCCGCCGCGGACATGAAGAACCAATCGATGGGGCTCATGCGCACCGGCATCGTGAGTGCGATCGCCATCGAGGCGGACCTCTCCGATTCGGACTTCTCGAGATCGGATCTGAGCTTCACGGATTTCACGGGAGCGAAGCTCGTGCGGACGAAGCTTTATCGAGCGGACTTGAGCGGCGCCCAGCTCGTCGATGCGGACCTGAGCGGTGCGGATGCGAAGGACGCGGCGTTCATCGACGCC
>JAAYXG010000167.1 GCA_012516015.1 Lysobacteraceae bacterium
GTGCGCCCGTTTCGTCGCTGAAGCTCGCCCACGCGGGCTGGTTCGTGATCGTGAACTCGAGAAAGTCGTCGTCAGCGTCGCTCGCCGTCGGCACGAACGAATACACCTGGCCGGCGATGACGCTGGCTGGCGGTGTGCCTGCGATTTCCGGCGGGTTGTTGACGACGACCGGCGAGGGGTCGATTGGCCCTGGGTCGTCTGGTGTGGGGTCGGCGGGTGCCGGATCATCCGTCGGGTCGGGTTCCTGTGGGATGACGCCGCCGGAAGCGGGAGGCGCTGCATCTTCCGCAGTCGGATCCGAGCTCTCGTCGAAGCATCCGCTCAACGAGAACGCGACGAGCACCGGGCACGCGAAGCGAAGCAGGCGCTCGACCCAGGCGTAATAGGCTTTCGTATCCGCTCGGCTCCTGGTCGGAGCCCTGCAGATATCCGCGCCAGCGCAGCGCTGTTTCGAATCACATGAGCCGCTCGTCTCATGTGGCAACCCCGCTGTCATAGGCCGAGCCCTGTAGACCGGTGGCTTTGCGTCCCCGCCTTTCGACGGGTTTGCCGTGTTCAAGATTCGCTCTCCCTCAGACTGCCTCAGCAAACGACACGGGGCATAGCGACGCAGCTCGATCCGAAACGAGTCGCCGTAAACGGCTCGATGTCCGAGCGCACTTGCGATGAGTGTGGAGAGGTAATCGAAGATGCGGCTGCGCGCTGTGCGAGCTTCAGCCGGCAACCCCGCTATCCTGCGCTCACGCGCGCATCGGACCGGAAGCTTTGCGTCACCGCCTTTCGGCGGCTATGCCTTTGTCTATGCGGCCGAGTAAACAACGGCGTTAGACAAATGGCAATTTGTCGTAACTCGACGACAACGTTCCCGCGACGTTCACATAATGCTTCAGCTAATCCATGAAACCGTACACGGCGACTGCCTCACCGGCAGCCGCCGTGTTTCTACTCAAACCGTGCTCGTCTATCGAATCGTTTTCGAGACGACGTTGGACAACTCGCTTTCCGTGCCCGACGCAGTGAACGCCCTCACTGCGAAGTAGTAGGTGCCGGGTGCGAGATCATCGATCACGTACGTCGTGAGCCCGGCGTTGTTGATTTGTATGGTCTGCGACAGCACGCCCGCAGACGTGCCGTAGTGAATGCGATAGCCGGCGAGATTCGTCAGAGCCGAGCCATCGGTGTTCTGCGTCGGCGCCGTCCAGCTCAATGTGGCCCCGCGCGACTGCGCCGGCGCGACCTCGATCGAGAATGCCGCCAGCGATGCGGTCGCGGTACCGTCACTGACGCGAATCACGATGTTGGCGTACGTACCCGCGTGCGATGCAGACGGCGTGCCCGATAGTTGACCCGTCGACGTGTTGAATGTCGCCCAAGCCGGACGATTCGTGATCGAGAAGGTCAGCGTATCGCCGTTTGCATCGGAGGCGGTCGGGCGGAAGCTGTACGTTGAGCCGACCGCGACGGAGCGCGGCGGCGAACCGCTGATGACCGGCGCAACGTTCGCCGGCGTCGCGGCAGACACCGTGATCGAAAATGCCGGCAGCGACCTCGTGATCTTGCCGTCGCTGACGCTGATCACGATGTTGTCGTGCGTGCCGGCCGCGGTCGGCGTACCGGACAGCGCACCGCTCGAGGTGGAGAAGCTTGCCCAGCTCGGTTTGTTCTGGATGCTGAAGCCAAGCGTGTCGCCGTCAGGATCGGATGCTGTCGGCTTGAAGCTGTACGCGCTGCCCACCTTCGCCGCCGTGTTCGGTGTACCCGAGATCGAAGGCGCGCGATTCGTCGTGCCGGATGCCGCCGAAACCGTGATGGTGAACGCAGGCAGCTTGGCCCACCTGCTGCCATCTCGGACAGTGATTTGAATGTTGAAATACTTTCCGATGTGCTGCGAGCTCGGGGTGCCCGTGAGCAGGCCCGTCCACTTGTCGAAGCTCGCCCATGACGGCTTGTTGACGATCTCGTAGACGAGCGGATCGCCGTTCGCATCTCTGCCGATCGGCTGAAACTCATAGGCA
>JAAYXG010000168.1 GCA_012516015.1 Lysobacteraceae bacterium
ATAGCGCACCTCACCACCGCTCGATTCCCGGGCGCGAGCAGCCGACGCCTGCTGAAGGCGTTGCTGGACGGTGTCCAGCTGCGAATCCATGTAACCGTTGCGGCGCACTCGCCCTGAATTGAACATGCTCAGCGTCGCGATCGCCTTGAACCGCTTGTCTGTTTGCGCGGCGCTGAGCGCGTAACCGCCGCCGCCGCAGATACCTAACAAACCCAACCGAGCGCGATCGACACCGGGGTAACGCGTAATGAAGTCGGCCATGCCGTGGATATCCTCGATGCGGTAGGCTGGCTTATCCACGTTGCGCGGCTGGCCTGCGCTCGCACCCTGATACGCAGCATCCGCGGCGATCGTGATATAGCCTTGTTCCGCGAGGCGCTGCGCGTACAGGCCGGCGACCTGCTCCTTCACTCCTCCGTTCGGATGCGCGACGACAACCACCGGATACTGCGATGCTTTATCGTAGTTCGCCGGCGTGTAAACGTTGGCCGAGATCTCGAGGCCATTGAGCTCATACGTGACGGGGTGAATATTGACGCGCCCCGGTACGTTCTCCGCGATCGCGCCGTCGTAGACCAGGTTGAACGGATTCTTTCTCTGGCCCGCGGCGCACACCTCCGCGGCCGTAAGCGCCAGGACCGCCGAGGCAAGGATGGCTTTCGAAGTGAGTTGTGTCATGTTCATCTCCTCTCGCCTCGACTCACACACGCGTGAAGTCGCCGCCCACGGGCGCTCGTCCGCGCGGGCCGGCTGCAGGGACTATAGGTCTCCCTCATATCCTTGATTAGATGGTTTAATCGGCATGTCGTTATTAGCTGAGCTAATCAATGTCGCGAGAGAATTTCAACGATTTGGCCGCTTTCGTTGCCGTTGCGCGTGAGCGCAGTTTCACAAAGGCAGCCGCCAAGCTCGCCGTCTCTCAATCCGCTCTGAGCCAAACGATCCGATCCCTCGAGACTCGACTGGGTGTGCGCCTGCTGACACGAACCACGCGAAGCATCGCTCCTACGGCGGCCGGCGAGAGACTTTTACAATCAATCGCTCCGCGCTTCGAAGAAATCGAGTCCGCCCTCGCGACCTTGAACGAGCTGCGTGACAAACCGGCCGGCACCATTCGCATCACCGCGGGCGAGCATCCGGCCCTGACGGTCTTACAGCCTGCGCTTGCGAAGTTTCTGCCGCAGTATCCGGACATCAAAGTGGAGATCATCGTCGACTATGGGCTGACGGATATCGTCGCGGAAGGCTACGACGCAGGTGTGCGGCTCGGTGAGCAAGTTGCGAAAGACATGATCGCGGTGCGGATCGGCCCCGACATTCGTATGGCGGTCGTGGGCGCGCCCTCTTATTTCGAACGCTATCCCGTTCCCGAAGTGCCGCAGGACCTCACGACGCACAACTGCATCAATATCCGCCTCCCCACGTATGGCGGATTGTTTCCTTGGGACTTAGAGCAGAACGGACGGGAGCTCAACGTCCGCGTGGAAGGGCAATTGATATTCAACAACATCGGACTGCGGCTTGCTTCAGCACTGCAGGGCCTAGGACTCGCATACATGCCGGAGGATCAAGTGCTTCCATACCTAGCGGAGGGGCGACTGATTCGCGTCCTGGAGGATTGGTGTCCGCCGTTCCCGGGATATCACCTCTACTACCCAAGCCGCAGACACTCCTCGCCCGCGTTTTCGCTTCTGCTGGACGCGCTGCGGTCTCAGAGGCTTTGAAATGCGCTCGCGACCCCTTGGTCAGCGCTCGAGTTGCTGTGCCAGTAGATTCGCCGCGGCAACTGCAGGATCGTTCGGATAGAACCGGTCGAAGTCATGGAGTAAATCACGCGCAGCGCGTCTGTCGCCGGCATCCCGAGCGAGCTGCACCAGACGAATCAGATCCGCGCTCGCAAGCGGGCGAAAATCGGCGGATGAGCGCAATCGTTCCCTGAGCGTGTCGAGTGCATCCCCGTTGCGCCGTTCCGCCAGCAACCGCGGCAACATCTCTTGCGCCAACCGATGTGCCAGTCGCTGATCCGGCCAGGTCTTCGCACGTTCGTATAGCCAGCGCAGCTCTTCCAGTGGATCCGCACTCTGTGCGAGATAGGACGTGATGCTCTGCCATGCGTTCGTGTGAGAGCCGCCCCGCCATTCCGCATAGATGCGGTCGATGTTCTGCACACGAATACGCTCGAGCCCCACGCCGTCATCGCCCTCGAAGGTTTCGAATTCGTAGGCATCGTCTAAGCCAAGCTCGTCGCGCCGCTCGTGCAGAAGTCCGCCGATTACGGAGAACAGCGCGAGCCAGGCGTACATGAACAACGCGATCTGCAGGATGAACGGAAGGCCGATTGCCCTCGCAACGCCGACCATCGCGCATAAGGCGACCGCACAGGCGAGTACCATGACGTAGTCGCCGCCGAGTCGCCATGCGAGTCGCCAGCAGCGCACCGGATTGAGCGACTGCGCGAGACTGCCCGTGGCGCCTTGCACTGCGATGATCGAGATGAGCATCGCCAGGACGAGCACGCCGATCACCACGCTCAAGAATGATCCGAGCCAATAGACCGCCGCATCGGAAGCGAAAAACAGGGCTACGACGAAGATCAGGGCCGGCAGCGATCGACTCTCGCCGATCGGGTTCATCATCTCGATCGACAGCACCGGCGGGTCCGTCCTGCCATCCGCCAACTGATCCAGCAGAACGAACGAATACTTGAAGAATCCGGATAGGAGCAACATCGCAAGCGCGATACCGAACAGCGTCGCCTTGATGGCAAGCAGCATCAGCGCGCTGAAGATCACGATGAGAAGGAGCGGTGCCGTACGCAGCGGCACCGCCAAGTAGCGGAAGACCCGATCCCGATCCAAGCGGTGAGCCATAGTTCTCCTGTCTGCGCCATTCTAGAGGTCTAATGGCAGGCTCCAAAATCTCTACCTTGCTCTTCTCTCCTCGAAAGGATCGCGAGATCCGTACACCACCTGTTGGCCGCCGCGTTGCGACGCTAGCCACAAGTCAAGATTCTCCAGCCGCAATCGTTAGGGCTGCACCTTCAACACCGTCACCGACTTGGCCGGAACCTTGAGCTTCAAGTTGTCGCCGCGAACGTTGATGCCCTTCAGATCGCTTGGCACAAGACGCTCCGGTGCATCGAAGTCATTGTGTGCATCCATCGTAGCCGCAGTCAGCACCCGCGCCGATGCACTCCGTGCTTTCGTCCCGTTGAGGGCGAGCGACACCGCCGCCTCCCGTTCGGGATCGATATTCACGATCGACACGTGAATCACGCCCTTCTCATCGCGCGATGCGCTCACATTGAGCGCAGGAAGTGCCACTGCTCCCGATACGTAGTCGTCGGCCGCGACTTCCGTCGGCAGAAGCGTTGCGCCCTGGTGCACCTGATAGAGATCGAAGACGTGATAGGTCGGCGTCAGGACCATGTCCTTGCCGCGCGTCAGAATCATCGACTGCAGCACGTTGATCATCTGCGCGATGTTCGCCATCTTCACGCGATCAGCGTGATTGTGGAAGATATTGAGCGTCATGCCGGCGATCACGGCATCGCGCAGCGTGTTCTGCTGAAACAAGTTCGACGGTGCCTTCTCGTCTCGAGCCCACCAGGCGCCCCACTCGCTGAACGAAATGCCGATTCGCTTCTTGGGATCGTACTTGTCGAGAATCGCGGAATGCTTCTGAAGCATCTCGTCGGTTCGCGACGTACGCAGCATCGAATCGGCCCACTCGCCCGCGCTGAACCCGAGCGTCGGGCTCTTCTTCCCCCAGTCGTTGCCAGCGAAGGTATAGAAGTGAATCGACACCATGTCGATCTGCGGCCAGCGGCTGATGTAGGCGAGCTCGGCCGATTCCATGAACGAGCGCGTGTGCCGGAAAAGCGCCTTTTCCAATAGTGTCTCGGTCCAATCGTAGTCGTCGGAGTTGGCGTCGGACGCGATGAGGCGGCGTCCTGGCGCAGCCAAGGCACTGACGTACGCGCGATACACGTCGGCATAGTAGCTCGCGGTCATGTTGCCGCCGCAGCCCCACGTTTCGTTGCCGATACCGACGAACGGCACTTCGAACGGCTCCGGATGCCCGTTCGCCGCGCGCTGCGCACCGAGCGCCGACTCGGCAGGCTCCGTCATGTAGTGCAGCCATTCGCGCGCTTCACCCGGCGTGCCTGTCGTGACATTGACAGACAAGAACGCCTTCGCGCCGATCTGCTCCAAGAAATCCATGAACGCATGCGTGCCGAACGCATTCGTCTCGGGCTCATCGCCCCACGCGCTATTCACGGTGCGCGGACGCTTATCGCGAGGACCGATGCCGTCGCGCCAATGATAGAGCTCGGCAAAACAACCGCCCGGCCAACGCACGAGTGGCACACGAATCTTGCGCAACGCAGAAACGACATCACTGCGGATCCCGCGCACGTTGGGGATCGGCGAGTCCTCGCCGACCCAGATGCCTTCGTAGACGCCGCGCCCGAGATGCTCGACGAAGTGGCCGTAGATGTTCGGATCGATTTTAGGACCAGGCTTGTCCGCCGCGACGGTGATGTGCGCGTCGATCGTGCTCGCGGCCGACGCTAGTGCCGAAGCCCAGAGCGCGCAAGCGGTGAGGACCGCGCAGAATGTCTTTTTAGATTTATCGTTCTTCACAATTCTCATCGATGGATTGTCTCGGCTGCATTCGAAGCGAACGCTTCGATCGTGGCATCGCGACGATGCCGCGGTCAATCACGGGTCGTGCGGGACTCCTCACGTTCCGGCGCAGATCTCGCTAGCCGGGTCACATTGAGATACGACTGATCGGGATTTCGTACATCCAGACGGAACAGATAGCGTGCCGCATCCGGCACATTCAAGAGCAGGTTTTCGCCCCTCCACTCCAGACGTTTTGTCTCATTTAGATTCACACTCGGCTCATCGATCGGCGCACCGAGCGGCAGGACGATCTGCGCGCCGGCTTTGACGGCGCGCTCCCATGCGACATCGGCATCGGGCACTTCGAGATGGATGACGAAGCTCGTGCCGCCGAGCCGACTCGGCGCCTTCGCTCCTTGATCGCCAAATTCCGGGAAATCGTCGTGCAGGAAGAAGACACCGCCGCCGAGCTGCAAATGAGCGTGCATGATTTTCTTGCCGTCTTCCGCCAGATGCTTGTTCTGGCATGCGGCGCCAAACGCGGCTTCGTAGAACTTGATCGCAGCCTCACCATCGTTGACGGCGATGTGCGGAATCGGTGCGGAATGATCCATTGACATCTCTCCCGTATATTCAAGTCAGTTCGCATCAATCGGCTTGCCTTTCAGCATCAGAGCAGCGGCCCTTCCAACATGACCGGAATCTTGAGGTAGCGCACACCGTTGCTCTCTGCAGCCGGCAGCTTGCCGCCGCGAATGTTTACCTGAATCGAAGGGAGCAACAACACCGGCGCCGGAAGACTCGCATCACGACGTCGGCGCAACTCGACGAACTCGCGCTCGGTGACACCTTCATGGATATGAACGTTGCGCGCTCGCTCCTCCGCCACCGTCGTTTCCCAAGCGTACTGTTCTCGACCCGGCGCTTTGTAGTCGTGGCACATGAATAGACGAGTGCGAGCAGGCAACGCGAGCAGCCGTTGAATCGAGCGATAGAG
>JAAYXG010000014.1 GCA_012516015.1 Lysobacteraceae bacterium
CCGATCCGCCCCCACTTGGATTGTTCGGAGAACCTACCGCAGACGGCACATGCACGTCACCTCGATCTGTAGGCTATGATCGCGAAAAAGCGGAGCGAATTGCCATCGAGACCTCCATTCTCATCGTCGCCGTCGCCTCGATAGCCGGCCTCGCATGGTTCTTGATTGCCAGGCGGCCGCGTCCGCAAGAACAAGCTGCAGATAGAACGCCGCAGAGTAAAGTGCCCGCTTCAAAGCCCCCCCGCCCGGACGTCAGCTTCACGACCGAAGCCATCGACGCGATGAACGCGCGAGTGTACGAGCTCGCATTCGGCGTGTCGCGCACCGACTATCGAATCCTCGGGGAGCACGCCGAGGTTCTCGCGCGCATCGACAAAGCCGTCGAGCAGTCCGTGCATCAGCGCGACTATTTTCCGCGCCGCCCCATGCTGCTGCCGAGGCTCCTGCAGGCACTCAACGATCCGGAAGTGTCGCGCGAAACGCTCGTGAAGCTCATCCTGGAAGATCCGGCCATCGCGGGCGGCGTGCTGCAGCAGGCGAACAGCGCCTACTACCGCGTGTCGCCCGCACGGGTCGATAACATCGATCGCGCCGTGTGGCTGCTCGGCACGGATGGCCTGCGCCGACTGATGGCGACTGCGATCATGCAACCGGTGTTTCGTTTGCCCAAAGGCTATTTCGATTCGTTTGCGCCGGTGACCTGGGAACAGGCGCAGCGCGCGGCCGCCGTCGCGGAAGCGTATGCGAAGCACGTCGCCCCATGCGATGCCTTCGTCGCACAGCTCTTGGCCGCGCTCGAGCCGCTCGCCCGCATCGTGATCTTTCGGCTCGGCATGGATAAGTATCGGGAGATCCCGAATATGATGCCGCGCGCGGAGGTTTTCATCCGGGCCATGCAACAGCACGGCTCGGCGGTGGCACTTCGGATCGCGCATGCATGGGAGATGTCGGACGCCTCCCGCAGCGCCTTGGAGGAACAAGCCGAGCAGCGCTCGCCGACGCAGATGCGCGAGCTGGGACGTGCCGTCTATTTTGCTCGCCTCGCGAGCTCGCTCGCGGTGCTCGCGGCGCGCAGCGCGCCCGCGAACGATGACGAGTACCTGGCCGTGCTCCACGCGCAACGGCTTGACCCGACGCATGCTCGCCTACTCTGGGTTGCCGCCGTATCCGCACACGAAGCGGCGGTATAGATGCGTCGGTTGCGTATTCGAGACGGAGCGGGCTGTCGCGTCCTGCCAACCTACGTACGACCGGAACCTCCCACCTGAGGGGGTCGTTTCTTTTTGCCTCGCCTCATTCGCGGAGTACACGATGCTCGTCATTTTCCGATCTTCAGCGACCGAATCGATCACGATGTTCAAGGATGCGGCCGTCGAGCTGCTGATATTGATGGGGGCGACCGGCCGCATACCGGGCGGGCTGAATCCGGAGGACGTGCCCGAGGCGCTCGCGAAGCTCGAAGCTTCGGTCGAGCGCCTGAAGGCTGAGGCCCATGCGAGCACGCCCGCAAGGCCAGCCGAAAACGAAGACCTCGGCGCGGACGATGCCGAGGACAACGAAGATCGAGAGCCGCCTGTCGCAATTACGACCCGTGCCGTGCCGCTGCTCAGCCTGATGAAGCGGGCCGCCGCCGCGAATGCGGAGCTGGTGTGGGAGGAAGCGCGCCGCTGAGCGCTCCGCAGCGCGGCCCGCAGTGTAAGGTGTGATGTGTAATGTGTAGTGCCAGAGCGCCGCTACACCGTCTGACCTTACACGTCACACTTTACACGTCACACTAAAACGAATGCTGAACGTGGAACATCTGCACAAGCGGTACGGCGATCTCGAAGTGGTTCGCGACGTGAGCTTTCATGTGCCGGAAGGACAGTGCTTCGGATTGCTCGGTCCGAACGGCGCAGGCAAGACGACGACCCTGCGCTGCTGCCTCGGGCTCACCCAACCCGACGCGGGTACGATCACGCTCGTCGGTTTGCCGGTCCCGCAGAAGGCGCGCGAAGCGCGCATGCGCGTCGGCGTCGTGCCGCAATTCGACAACCTGGATCCGGACTTCACGGTCACGGAGAACTTGATCGTCTACGGCCGATACTTCGGCTTGTCCCGGCGTGAATGCGAAGCGCGCGTCGAGCGTCTGCTCGATTTCGCGGGTCTCGCGGATAAGGCGCACGCGCGCATCGAGGCGCTCTCGGGCGGCATGAAGCGCCGCCTCACGCTCGCACGTGCGATGATCAACGACCCGCAAGTGCTGTTCATGGACGAGCCCACGACCGGTTTGGATCCGCAAGCGCGACATCTGGTCTGGGATCGGCTGAAGGCGCTCGTGACACAAGGTCGCACGATCGTCCTCACGACGCATTTCATGGACGAAGCACAGCGCCTCTGCGATCGCGTCGCGATCATGGACCACGGCGTGTTGATCACCGAAGAAGCGCCCCGCCCGCTGATCGAGCGCGAGATCGAGCCGGTCGTCATCGAGGTTTACGGCGACGGCGTCGAAGATTGGTTCCAGGCGCACGGCAAAGCGCTGTCGAGCCGTGCGGAGCTCGCGGGCGATACGGCGTTCTGTTACTGCAATGACCCGGAGCCCTTGCTGAAGACGCTCGAGGGTCAGAACGAGCTGCGTGCGCTGCGCCGCGCCGCGAACCTCGAAGACGTGTTCCTCAAACTCACCGGTAGAGATCTGCGTGACTGAAGCCGCTCTCGCAACGAACAGCGTGGATACGCCGGAGCGCCCGACGCGCTGGCGCTTCCTGCACGTCGTCTATCGGAACTATCTCGTCTGGCGCAAGCTGCTCGGCTCGGCACTCGTCGGCCATCTCGCCGACCCGCTGATTTGGCTCGTCGGCCTCGGCTTCGGACTCGGCAGCCTGATGCCGCCGATCGGCGGAATGCGCTACATCGAGTTCCTCGCAAGCGGCATGCTGTGCTACAGCGCGATGAACTCGGCGTCATTCGAAGGGCTCTGGTCCGCGTTCACGCGCCTCAAGATGCAGCGCACGTGGGAAAGCATCCTCAACGCGCCGATGACGGTGGTCGACGTCGTGATCGGCGAATGGGTGTGGACCGCCCTCAAGGGCATGCTGTCGGGCATCGCGATCCTGCTCGTGATGACGCTGCTCGGAATGATTCACTCACCGTTCGTGCTCTGGGTTCTGCCCATCGTGCTGCTCGTCGGCCTGGCGTTCGGCGGTCTCGCGCTCATCGTGACGGCGCTCGCGAAGAGCTACGACATGTTCACCTACTACTTCAGCTTGTTCCTGATGCCGATGACGCTCGTCTCCGGCGTCTTCTTCCCGATCGAGCAACTGCCGAAGATCGCGCAGATCATTGCGCAGTTCCTGCCGCTCGTGCACGCCACGACCTTGGCTCGCGCACTCGCCTTCGGCACGCCGGTCGGCAACGTGTTCCTGCATATCGGCGTGCTGCTCATCTATGCAGTCGCGACAGCCGTGATCGCGGCGCGGCTCGTCGAGCGGCGGCTCATGCGCTAGCCCAGGCGGAGGCTGGGAGCTGAAGCCAGAAGCGCTAATGTCTGCGTCTGTCGCCGACTTCGACGCGCAGCTCCCGCCTCCCGCCATGACCACTGACCTTGTAGAATGTGCGAACACTGACCATTACTTGGCGCCTATCGAGCGCTACAAGGTTCTTTCCGCATGGGTCGCATTTTCGAAACCAGAAAACATACGATGTTCGCGCGCTGGAATCGTATGGCGAAGCAGTTCGCGCGCATCGGCAAGGACATCACGATCGCCGTGAAGGCCGGCGGGCCCGACCCGGCCACGAATCCCGCCCTCCGGCGGGTCATCCAGAACGGGCGCTCGATCAACATGCCCAAGGACAAGATCGAAGCAGCGATTCGACGCGCGTCGGGTAAAGAAGCGACGAACTACGACGAGGTCTTGTACGAGGGCTATGCGCCTCACGGCGTCGCCGTGCTCGTCGAGTGCGCGACCGACAACCCCACCCGCACGGTCGCGAGCGTGCGCAATATTTTCTCGAAGCACGGCGGCAATCTCGGCACCTCGAACAGCGTCAGCTTCATGTTCAAGCGCATGGGCGTGTTTCGCTTGAACCCGGAGGGCATCGATCAGGACGATCTCGAGCTCTATCTGATCGACCACGGCCTCGAAGAGATGGGCGAAAGCACCGGCGAGAAGGGCGAGCCGCAACTCGTCGTGCGCTGCGCATTCGCCGATTTCGGACAGGTTCAAAAGGCGCTCGAAGACCGCGGCATCACCCCGATCTCCGCCGAGCACGAATACATTTGCTCAGCGCCCACCGAGCTCCCCGAAGAGCAAGCCACCGAAGTGCTGGAGCTCATCGACAAGCTGGAGCAGGACGACGACGTGCAGAAGGTCTATCACACGCTCGCGTGACGACTCGTGCGCGCGGCGTTTCGGCATCGCGCTGGGTATCGACGTCCGCACGCAAGCGGTTTTCAGAGCGTTCTCATACCTGCGCGATATTTTCGAGCACGTCGAGCACTTTTCGCGCCGTCAGGCTCCAGGTGAATTGCGCCGCGCGTTCCCGACCCGCGGCGATCAATCGAGCGCGCTCCTCAGCATCCCTCAACAGGCGCTCGAGGCCGCTCGCGATCGAACCCACCGAGTCGGGATCGACGAGGCAGGCCGCGCCCTCGGCGAGCTCTTTCGTACCGCACCGATTCGACGTCAGCACCGGGCAGCCTGCCGCCATCGCCTCTAGCACGGGAAGGCCGACCGACTCGAAGGTCGAGGGAAGCATGAGCGCATCGGCCATCGAATAGATGACCGGCAACGACTCGTGTTCGACCCAGCCCAGACGGCGGACCCACTGCCCCAAGCCAAGACGCTCCGGCTCGTGTACTTCGTCCTCGGATAGATAGCGATTCTCGCCGCCTGCAATCACGAGCGACACGCCCAGACGCGGACCGACGCGAGCATACGCTTGGACGAGGCGTCGAAAGTTCTTCGGCGGATACACGGCGCCGCTGTAAACGACGTACCGCGAAGGAAGGCGCAGCGCGTCACGAATCGCTTCGAGCTCCGCAGGTGTGCGGTGTCGCGCGAACACCGGATTGACGCCCGGATAGATCGTGTGAACGCGCTCGCCCGATGCATCGAGGTACTGCGCCAGGTGCTCGGTCGTGACTTTCGAGACCGAAATAATGGCACTCGCCTGCCTCGCATAGTACGGCACGAGAAATCGATGGGCGAGACGATGGCGAAGCAGCGATGCTTCCGGCATGACGTACCAATCTAGACCGTGACAGACCCACGCCGTCGGGCAAGGCGCGTTGAGCGGAATCGAGTACTTCGGATTGAAAAGCACGTCGATGCGATGCTTCTTGATCGCGCGTCGAACGGCAAGCTGGTCCCACGACAGAATATTCCGCGCCGAGAGCGCGACTTCATGAACGTTCGGCATGGCCGCGTAGGTGCCGCATGCGGCGGGACTACGATAGAACAGGACGAACGTATGCGGCGAGTCGAGCTCCGCCATCGCTTTGAGCAGTTGTCGCGTATACACGGTCACGCCGCCGTGCTGCTCCCAATGACGCAACATGATGCCGATCCGAAGCGGCTTCACGGCCGGCGCTTTGGGCACCGCGTCCGCTATACCGGCGGATAGCTTCGGCGAACCTTCGAGCACTGCGACCATGATCGCACCTATATCTGTTCGGCCGTCGGCGTTGCCGAAGTTGCACCATTGCGCTTGTCTGCCATTCGCCTGCCCGCTTTCGATCCGAGAAATTCGGCGCGCAACGTCCGATAGGTCGTGAACGGACACATGAAGAAGGCCTCGGCGTACGAATCGCGCACCCCGAGCAGTCCGATCGAGCGATACGCGCTCAGCCCCATTGCTGCTCGGACATAGTCCGCGTCCTGAAGCTGGCTTTCATAGCGCTCGATTGCCCGCTGCTTGCTGGCGGCGGTTTCATTGATATTCACGATGCAGTTCGGAAAGAGCGGCGTCCAGACCTCGTATCCGACACACGTAAAGCGTGGCCGTAAACCGTCGGCGGCAATCAGCAACACTTCGCTTGCCGCCCGGTGATCCGAGTGCTCGTCGGTGAAGAGCGGCAGATTGACGAGATCCGGGCGTACTTGCGCAAGAACGCTTCTGAGCTTGTCGGCCGCCAGCTCGCTCGACTCAGCAAGCTCGCCGTCGCGGAGGGCTAGACAACGTATGTCGGTGACGCCGAGGAGCGCCAACGCCGCTCTCGCTTCGCGTTGTCGCGTGTCGATGAGCTCCGCTTGCCGACGCTCGCGCGCCTTCCCCGAGAGCGCACCCAATCCGCCGCCATTTCGCCCATCGGTCAGGAATACGACCGTCACCGCGGCACCGGCGCGCGCATGAAGTGCGATCGTGCCGCCGCAGCCGATCGCTTCGTCGTCCATATGCGGGGCAAGTACGAGCACGCGCTCCGATCCCGGACGCCATACAGCGGCGGAGTTCGCGAGCACGCCGGAGGTTTGCAACAGGCCGGTAAACTCGAGGTGCGGCCGTGCAGCGCGAACGAACGTCCGGAGAACCGATTTCAGGATTGCATTCATCGTCGGCGCCAGGCGCGCGAACACGGACGGCCGCGGAGACCGTACGGTGCACCAGGCGCCGCATCACATGCCCGGAGTGCCCCATCGCCCGTCCTAGTTCTCGCGACCACTAGG
>JAAYXG010000169.1 GCA_012516015.1 Lysobacteraceae bacterium
GATCGAGAAGATCAAGATCGAAGACATCAAGCCTTCGTCGCGACAGAACCCCTACATCAGATTCGAGCAAGCGAAGAAGCTGTATCGTTCGGTCGTCTCGCTCGAAGGAGTGAGCTTTGGGTATCCGGGTGCGGATGTCCAAGTGCTCGAGAACGTTAGTCTCAATATCGAGGCGGGAGAGCGCATCGCGATCATCGGCGCGAACGGTGTAGGGAAGACGACGCTGATGCGTTGCCTTGCCGGAGATCTCACCCCCACGGCAGGCGAGATCAAATGGGTCGAAAACGCACAGCCCGGCTACATGCCGCAAGATCCCCAGGCGGAGTTCGCGACGAAGCTCGACCTCTTCGGTTGGATGGCGCAGTGGCGCACGGGCACCGACGACGATCAAATTGTGCGCGCCACGCTCGGGCGGCTCTTGTTCTCGGGTGACGAGACGAAGAAGTCAGTGCACGTCCTCTCCGGCGGCGAGAAAGGCCGCATGATCTACGGCAAGCTGATGCTGCTGAAGCCGAACGTCCTGCTCATGGACGAGCCGACGAATCATATGGATATGGAAACGATCGAGTCGCTCCAGATCGGTCTCGAGAAATATCCGGGTACGCTCATCTTCGTGTCGCACGACCGCGAGTTCGTGAGCGGCCTTGCCACGCGGATCATCGAGCTGCACGGGAACGGTGAGATCTCGGACTTCCAAGGCACGTACGACGAGTATCTGCGCTCGCAGGGCATCGCGGCCTAGAGTCTCTGGGCTTCCTTGTTCTTGGTCGGATTGAAATCCGACCTACAAGGCAACGCGCGAGCCGTCGGCGAGGGCTTTGAAATAGCGTCCCTTCTCGACGAGCAATCCTTCGATCATCGGTGCGCCGTTCTCGTCGCGGTGAGGATAAACCTGGACCGCGATCACTCTGCCGTCGTAGAGCGCCGTTACGGTCGGTACTTTCGTGTGGCCGATCACGATCTTCTTCGCTTCGTAGAATGCCAGCACGCTCGCGACGTCGCCCGCCGTCGCCTGCGGCGAATGCTGCGTGCTCCTCGGCTCGAAGTAGCCGCGGTACCACAGCGGCCCGTTCGGACCCATGACGAACGATACGAGCGCTTGCTCTCGCTCCGGAAGCGCATGACGAAACGCAAGCGCATCCCGAACGGTCGAGTTCATCTGATCGAGCGTGAGCTCGCGGGCGGCGACCTCGGGTGAAAGCCCGCCATGTAGACATAGCAGATCGCCGATCTTCAGTGCCGCCGGCAGCGTGCGCAGCCACTGACCCAGCAGCGACTTGGGGCTCCACAGCGCCGCGTAATGCGGCGCCCCGAATGCCTTCGTCGCCTCCTTGTACTTCGCATGCAGATAGCGATCGTCGCCGAGCAGCACCATCGATTCGTGATTGCCCAACATGAAATGAACCGCACCGCCGGCTTGCTCGGCCTCCGCTTGCAGTTTGTATATCAGCCACAGCAGCTCTGTGTGATGCGCACCGCGATCGAAGACATCGCCCAGAATCGCAAGATGTCCCTCGCCGAACGACCAGCGAAGCGATTCGTCGACGACCCCGTGTGCGCGCAGTAGCGCGACCGCGATCTCGAGCTCGCCGTGCGTGTCCGCCATGACGAACAAGGGCGTCTCGCTGCGGAGCTGGATGACGGAGGGCGGGGGCTTGGTCGGCGCACGCAGGCGAACTTTGAACGATGGCAGCTCGCCCACGCCGGGTATCTCGACCTCGGCGCCGATCGACGTCGGCGCGTGAGTAGCCGTGCCGTCGCGAATCGAGAGCGCGATCCAATTCCCGTCGCGGTTCTGCAGGACATACGGTCCATCGGACAGCGTTTGCGCCACAGCACCGGTGGCGTGCAACAAGGCGGCGAGCAGAAGGACGACAAAACGATTCATGGGTGAGGCGCTCCGGATGTCGCGTGAAATCTACTCGATTTCTTGATCTCAAATCAGGAACTGACACGCATCCGCGCTTTGCCTTCACCCGTCTCGTCGGGAATACAGTGTCTGCGGTGCCTCTCTAACGGTAAAGCACGGAGTGCCAAGACTTGGCGAGCGGGGCTGCCGGTCGGGACGTGTTTCGGGACCGGCCGTGAATACATCCCTGTAGGCCTGCAACGAAAACGTCCTGTTTTCGATGCTCCCGAAACACCTCCCGACTGGCAGCCCCTCGGTGCCTTTCGCAGCCTCCGGGGTGGAAGAAGAAGGGGACGCAAGCAGACGTCCGCTTTGCCGCTAGGCGCGCGCGGGAATCAGGCACCGCGCGTGCATCATCAGCCGCATTGTTCGTGAACACATCAGCGCGTAGCGCGACAGACCGAAACAGCGGGTGAAGGTTCTGGCATCATGGCCAAACGCCACGATTCAAGCCGACATGCCTCGACGAACCGGAAGTGCCGATCTCCCTCTCCACGGCGGACGTGTTCCGCAGTGGCTCGGTGCTCGCATGACACGTCTCGGACGCGTAATCGTCGAGGCGATCGCGCTTCATTACGGTCGCGACGAGGTGTTGCGTCGCCTCGCACATCCGTTCTGGTTTCAGTCCTTCGGCGCCGTCATGGGCATGGATTGGCATTCGTCCGGCATTACGACGAGCGTCATGGGGGCGCTCAAGCGAGGGCTCGCGCCGCTCGAGCGGGAGCTCGGCATTTATGTGTGCGGCGGCAAGGGCGCGCATTCGCGCAAGACACCCGCAGAGCTCTTGACGATCGGCGAACGCACCGGCTTGGACGCCGCGTCGCTCGTGCACGCGAGCCGTCTCGTCGCGAAGGTCGACAGCGCGGCCGTACAGGACGGCTTCGATTTGTATCTGCACACCTTCGTCGTCACCGCAGACGGACGCTGGTGCGTCGTGCAGCAGGGCATGAACGAGCAGCGGCGCGAGGCGCGGCGCTATCACTGGCTGTCGGAGAATTTGCAGAGCTTTCTCGATTCCCCGCACGCCGCGATCGAAGGGCGCAATCGAGGTTCGATCGTGAATCTTGCCGACGCGCGCGCGGCACGCAATCGCGAAGCGGGTCTCGAACTCGTGCAGACGGGTCCCGATCGGACGATCGGCGTGCTGAAGCGCGTACGAGATCGAGGTAATGCCGCGCTCGATTTGTTCGCGAACACGGATCCGACACCGCTTCCCCCGCTTCCTGAGCTCGACCTGCCGCACCTTCGGATGCCGGCTCATCACGATGTGCGGGCGAGCGACGTTGTGTTGAAGCGCCTGCATGCGGTGCTCTCAGCCGCCGCGGATCGCGGACCGAAGGACTTCTCCGAGCTCCTACTCACACCGGGGGTCGGTGCGCGCACGGTCGCTTCGCTCGCGCTCGTGGCCGAGATCGTTTACGGCGCGCCGTCGCGCTTCTCCGATCCGGCGCGGTTCGCGTTCGCGCACGGCGGCAAGGATGGGCATCCGTTTCCCGTACCGATCGAGGTCTACGATGAGACGATTCGAGTGCTCAAGGACGCGGTGAGCCAGGCGAAGCTCGGCAACGACGAGAAGCTCGCCGCCGTTCGACGACTCGACGAGCAGGCGCGCGCGCTTGAGTGCGTCGCGACGGGAGCGAGCTTCGATGCGCTCGTCGGAGAAGAGAGAAGAAGAGCAGGGGAGTACGGGGGAAGAACCGTCTTCGGCGGCAGCGCTTCCCTCGACAGTCCGCAGTCTACAGATTAGGTGCGGAGCGACTCGGCAAACTGCTGCAGATGGAAGTCGGCGTCGCCCCAGGTGAGATCGATCGCGGTCAGGCGTTTGAAGTAGTGGCTGACCATGAGCTCGTCGGTCATGCCCATCCCGCCATGTAGCTGCACTGCCTGCTGCGCGATGAATCGCCCGGCTTGACCTATCACGCATTTCGCGGCGGAGAGCGCCCGACGGCGCGCCGACGGATCCGCATCCTGACACTTGATCGCGGCGAGATAGCTCATCGAGGTCGCTTGCTCGGCCTGAATGAACATGTCCACCATTCGATGCTGAAGAACCTGAAAGCGACTGATGGGCTGTCCGAATTGCTTGCGGTTCTTCGTGTATTCCACGGTCGTCGCGTTGACCGCCTTCATGATGCCGACCGCTTCGGCGCAGAGCGCGCTCACTGCGACGTGATGTGCCGCTTCTATGGCGGCGAACCCGTCGCTATCGGCGCCGACGAGGCTCGAAGTCGGAAGACGCACACGATCGAGCTCGAGATCCGCGGCTCGTGTTCCGTCCAAAGTCCGATACGCAGTGATCTTGAGCCCGCTCGCGTCGGTCGGGACTCGAAACACGCGCACGCCCGCCGTGTCCGTCGCCTTGCCGCTCGTACGCGCCGTGACGAGAAACTCGTTGGCGGCCGGAGCGTGAGCGACCACGTTCTTCTTTCCTTGCAATACATAGCCGTCGCCGTTCTTTTCGGCGCGCGTTGCGATCGAATTGAGCTTACCGCGAGTCTGCGGCTCTTGGTGCGCAACGATCGCTATGAGCTCGCCGGCTGCGATCTGCGGCAACAGCTCAGCCGCAACGTCCGAGTCGCCGAGTTGTGCGATCAAGGAAGGCGCGAGCACGGCAGCGCTCAGATAGGGCTCCAACAACAATCCAGCGCCGAATGCGTTCATGACGAGCATCGTTTCGACGGGCCCCGCGCCGAGTCCGCCATGCTCCTCGGGCACATTGATCGCGGTCAGTCCGAGGCCTGCGAGCTCTTGCCAGATCGCGCGGCTCCATCCTTCCGGAGAGCTCAGGATCTCGCGCCGATCCTCGAACGAATAGTGCTCGCGAACGAAGCGCTGGACCGTGTCGGCGAGAAGTTGTTGCTCGTCTGTGAAGGTGAAATGCATATTGGAAGCGGTTAGCGGTTAGCGGTTAGCGGTTAGCGGTTGGTCAGAGCGGCGTTCGCGGGCCGCATCTGGACACTGATCCATGATCGATCTTGCGAGGGCGTGCATATGAACCTCTTTGTCTGACTAACCGCTAACCGCTTCTTCACAGCCCCAAAACCATCTGCGCGATGATGTTCCGCTGAATCTCGTTGGAGCCGCCGTAGATCGTGACCTTGCGCATGTTGCAGTACGTGCCCGCGAGCGGTGCCGCATAGTCCGGGCCTGCAACGCTCGCGAAGTCGTTCTCGTCCGCGGAGCTGCGTTCGAACGGCAGCGCGTACGAACCGACCGCGTACATCAGGAGCTCGCTCAGTGCCTGTTGAATCTCGGTGCCCTTGATCTTGAGAATCGAGGCTTCGGGGCCCGGCGCGCGATTCTTCGACTCGGCCGAGAGCGCGCGCAACGCCGTGATCTCGAGCGCCATCAGGTCGATTTCGACTTGCGCGATGCGAGCGGCGAAGAACGGATCCTCGATCAACGGCCGTCCGTTTTTCGTCTCGTTCTGCGCAATCGCCTTCAAGCGACCGAGCTCGCGCTTCGAGGAACCGATGCCTGCGATGCTGGTGCGCTCGTGGCCGAGGAGAAACTTCGCATAAGTCCAGCCCTTGTTCTCCTCGCCGATTCGGTTCTCGACGGGCACCTTCACGTTCTCGAACCACACCTCGTTGACTTCGTGGGCGCCGTCGAGCGTCACGATCGGGCGTACCGTGATGCCCGGCGTCTTCATGTCGATGAGCAGAAAGCTGATGCCTTGCTGCGGCTTGGGTGCGTTCGGATCGGTGCGTACGAGACAGAAGATCCAGTTCGCGTGTTGACCCATCGTGTTCCAGGTCTTCTGTCCGTTGACGATGTAGTAGTCGCCGTGCCGCTCCGCGCGGGTCTTGAGCGAGGCCAGATCGGAGCCCGCGCCCGGCTCGGAATATCCTTGGCACCACCAATCCTCCGCATTCAAGATGCGCGGCAGGAAGCGCTTCTGCTGCTCGGCGTTGCCGAAGGCGATGATCACGGGCCCGACCATCCGCAACCCGAAAGGTACGGGTTTCGGTGCGCCGGCCAGCGCGAGCTCCTCTTCGAAGATGTGTAGGCGAACCGGGTCCCAGCCCGTTCCGCCGAACTCCTTCGGCCACGTCGGTGCGCCCCAACCGCGCTCGAACAGCACCTTCTGCCACCATCGATAATCTTCGACGCGCACGGCGAGGCCGTTCTTGACGCGATCGCTGAGCTCCTGTGGCAAGTGCTCGCGCAGAAAGGCGCGCACTTCTTCGCGAAACGCGAGCTCGTCCGCCGTGAAGTTCAAGTCCATCGAGAAAACCTATCGTGCTTGGAAATTCGCATTGCGGAACGCCGTAATCGTCATGCAGTCAGGATCATAGGGAGCGCTCTGAAGTGTCGCAATGTGCGGTTTGTGCTCATGACGTACGTAGCGAGCCGCTTGCGGCCGGTATGCAGCAATTCACTGAACATGCGCGAGAGATCTGGTTGACCGTGAATGAATGTGCTAGCGTCGGTTCAGAACGGCTGTCTGCATGACGGAACGAAACGCCTGCGAAGTCGAACCAAACCGAACTGATCGAAGCCGATTCAGAGAGCGCGCGTCTCAGAGAGCTCACACGCGGAGCATGTCCCGCACGCATCACAACTTTTGGCCGAAAGGACTCCCGCACGACGCCACCGTCCCCGAGACGAACCTCTTCCATAACCTCGAGGTGTCGGCGGCTCGCTACCCAAACAAGGCGTTTGCGCTCTTCTTCGACGGCGTGCTCACGTACCGTCGCCTGAAAGACGAGGCGCAACGGCTCGCGGGCTATCTGCAAGCCGTCTGCGGACTCGAAGCCGGGGCGCGGGTCATGCTCGTCATGCAGAACAGCCCTCAGTTCGTGATCGCGTACTACGCCGTCGTGCGCGCGAATGCGATCGTCGTGCCGATCAATCCGATGAGTGTGAGCGAGGAGCTCGCCTATTTCGCCGCGGACAGCGGGGCACGCATCGCAATCGTCGGCCAAGAGGTCTACGAGCGAGTGCGGCCGCTCATCGTCGGTGAGCGCGCCTGTCTCGAACGGGTCATCGTCGCGACTTACTCGGACTATGTGAATCGCGAGACGGACCTCGCGCTCCCGGAAATCGTCGCCGCACCGCGGATCTCGTTCGCCGAGCGGAACGTGACCGCGTGGATGGATGCGATCGCTGGCGGTCATGCGCCCGGCCCCCTCACGGCAGGACCGGACGATCTTTGCGCGATTCCCTATAGCTCGGGTACGACCGGACGAGCGAAGGGCTGCATGCTCACGCATCGCAATCTGATGCACACGGCCGTCGTGAATACGGTGTGGTTCGCCCAGCATCAGGATTCGACGCTGCTCGTCGTGCTGCCGTTCTTTCATGTCACGAGCATGCAAGGCGGAATGAACGCACCGATTTACTACGGCGGCACGATCGTGTTGATGTGCCGCTGGGATCGGGATCTTGCCGCGCAGCTCATTCAGCGCCACCGAATTCGCTACTGGACGGCGATCTCGACGATGGTCGTCGACTTTCTGGCGAACCCGCGCTTGAACGAGTACGACCTTTCGTCTCTCGAACGACTGACGGGCGGGGGCGCAGCGATGCCGGCTGCGGTTGCGGAGCGTTTGCA
>JAAYXG010000170.1 GCA_012516015.1 Lysobacteraceae bacterium
CCATCTTGCTTTCGATCGTCGCAATGCCGCCCGACTGCTCCGCGAAACCGTGCACCATCGCGAGCCCGAGCCCACTGCCTTTGCCCGATTCTTTCGTCGTGAAGAACGGTTCGAACACGCGCTTCAGGACCTCGGGCTCGATGCCGCAGCCGGTGTCGGTCACGCTGATCGACACGTACTCTCCGGGCTCGAGCTGCGGGTAAGCCGCACAGAAGGCGCTGTCGAGCACGACGTTCTGCGTACGTACGGTGAGACGCCCGCCCTGCGGCATCGCATCGCGCGCGTTGATGGCGAGATTGAGAATCGCGTTCTCGAATTGCCCCGCGTCGACGCGCGTATGCCATAGGTCGTGTGCCTGCACGATACGCACCTCGATCGAATCGCCGAGGCTGCGTTGCATGAGGTCGGTGAGACCCGAAAGCTGTCGATTCAGATCGACGACCGCCGGATCGAAAATCTGCCGCCGGGCGAAGGCGAGCAGCCGCTTCGTGAGATCCGCACCGCGCGCGGCGGCGCGCATGGCGGTATGAACCTTGCGGGCGAGGCCAGGATTCTCGGCCACGCTGCGTTCGATGAGCTGCAGGTTGCCGATGACGACGCCCAGCAGATTGTTGAAGTCGTGAGCGACGCCGCCCGTGAGCTGCCCGATCGCTTCCATCTTCTGCGCTTGGAGCAGACGCGACTCGAGCCGCTTGATCTCCGTCAGATCGTACAGGATGGAGAAAAACCCGATCACTTCGCGATTCGGTCCGATCTGCGGCACGAGATGGTTCTGCCACTCGCGCATGCGCCCATTGCGAATGCCCGATTGCATCGCGAGCACGGACTCCCCGCGCATGGCGGCGGCGATCTGCGGTCCCATCGTCATCAGCGTGTCCGGCGTAATGACTTCACGCAGATGCTTGCCGACGATCTCTTCGCGCGGCCGATCGAACCACTCCTCGACCGCACGGTTGACGTACGTGATCTGCATGTTCGCATCGATGTAAGTGACCGGCGTCGGCACCGCGTTGAGCGTGAGCTCGAAGAAGTCGCGCGTCTCGCGCAACTGACGCTCGGCCATGACGAGATCGGTAACGTCCTGCATCGTGCCGTGCAGCCGCACCGCACGTCCCTCGCGGCGCTCGGCCTGCAGAATGATGCGAACGTGCATTTGTCTGCCGCGCGCATTCGTGAGACGCGCCTGCAGATCCGCGGTCGCGCCCGACTCGACCGCCTTCTGGACAGCGGCCCGCACCTTCAACTGGTCTTCCGGATGCAGCATCGCGAGGAGATCCTTGTCCTCGATCGGTGTGTTCACCGGCAGGTCGTGCATTGCGTACAGCGCCTCGGTCCAGTGCGACTTCTTCGTCTCGAGGTCGTATTCCCAACCGCCGATCTTCGCGGTCGCCTGCATATCCTTGAGCAGATTGTCGAGTCGTACGCGATCGGTGACGTCGCGGAAGACAAGCACCGTGCCGACGGTCACGCCCTGCTCCGTCACGGGCACGATCTTGTATTGAACGGGACGATACGCCCCGTCCTTGCGCCGTAGGAGCGCGCCGACGCCCCGCATGATGTCGGTGGTGTAGCGCACGCGGCGCACGGCATCGCCGTCGAGCTGATCGTTGATGAGGACCTTGTAGTCGAGGCCGATCAGCTCGTCGACTTCATACCCGAGCAGTTTGCCTGCGGCCGGGTTCGCATACCGCACGTTGCCGACGTGATCGAGCTCGAGCACGCCCTCGCCCGAACCCTCGACGACCGCGTGATTGCGCCGGTTTTCCGCGAGCAGGGACTGCTGAAGCCGCTCGTTGCGCTCG
>JAAYXG010000171.1 GCA_012516015.1 Lysobacteraceae bacterium
CGACCGCAAACCAGGCGAAGAAGCAAACGAAGAACGCCATCCACGTCATGTGGAATGCGCGCATCGGGATCGTGGAGAAGTTGAGTAGCTCGATTCGTGTCGCTCGTCCGTCCATACAAGCTCCGTTGTCGTACGGCGCTGTAATGCAAGCGATATGCCACGAAGAAGATCAGCGACTTAGGCCACGCTCATCGAAATGAATGCGCGTGCGTGGTGCGAGTGCACGGTGATGGGACGTCAAACTGGTGCAATGCTTTGACACCGTGCAGAGCACGGTGCGAGTCAACAGAATATGTCTTCAGTCTACGGCCAGACGGATATGACGCGCGCCGCGCTTCTGGCTGTCGTCGACTGAAGACTGTGGACTGAAGTCTGCGGGGGATCGCGTCAGCGACCCCAGGGCGGCTCTGCAAACGTCGCCGCGAGAAAGTCGACGAACGCACGGACCTTCGGTGTGAGATTGCGTCGTTCGGGATAGACGGCGTAGATCGCGAGCTCGGTTGGCTTGAACTCGGTGAGCACTGCCACGAGCGCGCCCGAGCGCAACTCATCGCCGATGTAGAACGTGGGCAAGAGCACGATACCGGCGCCGGCAACGGCGGCCGAGCGGTTCAGTAGCCCATTGTTCGAAACGATTGCGACGCTGATCGGGACGACGTGGGTTTCGCCGGCGGCGTCGGTGAAGCGCCATTCGCGCGGGGTTGCGAGCAGTGAATAAACGATGCAGCTGTGCGCGAGCAAGTCCTCGGGCCGCTCAGGCGTGCCGCGCTTCGCCAGGTAGTCGGGAGAGGCGCACAAGACTTGTTCGCATGGTGCGAGCCGCCGTGCGACGAGATTCGAGTCTTGCAAGCGCGCGATGCGAATCGCGACATCGTAGCCCTCTTCGATCAGATCGATCTGGCGGTCGTCGAGGTGCATCTCGACCGAAACGCCCGGAAAGCGCGACGTGAACGCCTGAAGCACGGGGCCGAGGTGCAAGATGCTGAACGATGTCGGCGCGGAAACGCGCAACGTTCCGCGCGGCTCGGTTTGAAAGCGCGCGACTTCGAGTTGCGCATCTTCGATCTCCGCGAGCGCACGGACGCTCCGGCCGTACAATTCGGCGCCTGCCTCCGTCAGGCTCAAACGCCGCGTCGTGCGGTTCAACAATCGCGCACCCAGCTTCTCTTCGAGCCGCGTGACGGCTTTGCTCACGACCGGTTGCGACATCTCCAGCGCTTCCGCAGCCGCGGTGAAGCTCGAGAGCTCCACGACTTTGACGAAGATGGCGATTTCGGTGAGGGAGTTCATTTGTGAAGGGCGTGGGGCTTGGGGCCTGGGGCCTGGGGCCTGGGTCAGAGTAGCTCGTGCAAGTGCACCTCGGTTCTCACTATTTGTCTCCTAATCCTCGGGCTCGTACTTCCTCGTGTTCTTGCCCAAGCCCCAGGCCCCGAGCCCTGGCCCCTAGAATAAGTCCTATTCCCGCAACCCCGATGATCCTTCAATAGCGTCCTTCTACTTTAGGCCCCCACGGCGGACATGGTGTCCGGCCGATAGTCAGAGGTGGATAGACATGTTGAAGCAGGATCCTCGTCAAGCGCGCGAGTACTTCGCGCAGAAGCTCGCGTATGTCACCGGCCCGTTCGAGTTGGACGGTCAGATCAGGCGCAACGAGCCGATTACGATCGTCGACGTCAGATTGCCTAGCGACTACAAGACCGGTCACATCCCCGGTGCGATCAATTTACCGCAAGGGAAGTGGCACACGCTTGCCGGCTTAACGAAGAGCCGGACCGCGGTCATCTATTGCTACAGCCAGACCTGCAAGCTTGCCGCCGCGGCGGCGGTCGAGTTCGCGTCCGCCGGTATTCCCGTCGTCGAGATGGAAGGTGGCTTCGAGGCTTGGAGAAGAACCAATTGCCTATCGAAGTTGCGGCTTGAGGCCGGGCATGCGTCGCAAGCATCAATACTCGTCGGAGAGCACAATGTCCAACTTCGACTCATATCGCGTCGGAACGGCGCTGCTGCGGATCTCGCTTGGCGCGATGTTCATCGCGCACAGTATCGTTCTCAAGTACTTCACGTATACGCTCGCGGGTACGGCGGACTATTTCACGTCCATCGGGTTACCCGCGTTCCTCGCGTACGTCGTGTTTGCGGCGGAGGCGATCGGCGGCGTGTTGCTCGTGCTCGGCGTGCAAACTCGCATCGTTGCACTTGCCCTCGTCCCGATTCTGGTCGGCGCCACATGGGCCCACATCGGCAACGGCTGGGTGTTCAGCAATGCGAATGGCGGTTGGGAGTACCCGCTCTATCTCATCGTGATCGCCGTCGTCGTCGCGCTGCAAGCACCGTCGTCGTCACCGGGTGCGCTCGAGACCGTGCCGCACAGGGGAGCCGCAGCGGCGAGAGTGCAATAGGGAGCTGCGCTCGCCTGAATCGGTTGCGGGCCGGCTGCTTCAACCTTCCGGCTCGAGCCGCTCGCCTTCAGGCGGGGGAAATTCGTTGCAGACCTCGCGCAGCCAATCGCGGAAACGGATCACTTTCGGCAACTCGAAGTGATGGGCGGGCGCCACGAAATAGTAGGCGTGGTGCTGCCGCACGCTTTGCATGCACGGACGGACCAGTCGACCCGCGGCGAGGTCGCCCGCGACGAGCGACCATCGCGCAAGCGCGAGTCCTTGCCCCTGCTCGGCGGCGGCGAGCAGGGACGCCGAGTCTTCGAGCAACGGCCCGCGCTCGGCGCGTGTCGTATCGCCGCCGACGCGTCGCAGCCAATCGACCCAAGGCTCGTTCGTGCTGTGCAGCAGCGGGTACTTGTTCAGGTCGCCGATGGTATTGATCTCGCCGAGCTTCGCGAGCAGCTCGGGACTCGTGACCGGAAAGACCCAGTCGTCGAGCATTTTCTCGGCGCGCAGGTCAGGCCAGGTGCCGCCGCCATAACGCACGGCGGCGTGAAAATCGGTGTGCATGAAATCGATCAGGTCGCGGCTTGCGCTGAAGCGCAAGTCGATCTCCGGATGTTTCTGATGAAAATCGCTGAGCCGCGGCAACAGCCATTTTTGTAAAAACGAGCCGAGCAGGCTGATGTTGAGCAATCCCGTGCTGCGATCTTGGCGAAGCTGATCCACCGCGCGCGTCAGCTCGCTGAAGCCGCGTTGCACGCCGGGCAGCAAACGTGCGCATTGCGGTGTCAGTCGGACGGAGCGGCTATGCCGAATGAAGAGCGGCGTTTCGAGGAACTCTTCGAGCAGTTTGATATGCGAGCTGACGGCCGCCGTCGTGACGTTCAATGCTTGCGCCGCGCCCGTAAAGCTGAGATGCGCGGCGACGGCTTCGAACGCGCGAAGCGCATTGAGCGGCAGTTTCGTTCCCTCGGACATCGTTAGGTTTTTCTGCACCCGAGCGGGACCATATGCGGGACGTGCGGGCAAAATATATCGTTTGTGTTAAGAACGGGCTAGGGGCTTGGGGCCTGGGGCTTGGGCAGGAGCGAGATTCAGAGCGCCTATTTCAGGGCGCGCCTCTGGACCTCTGGGCCCATGCCCCAACCCCCGCGCCCCTGCCATTGCAGATGAACAGGATGCGCGGAATGAAGGAAGCAGATCTTGGCGTGGTTCTACTATCTGTTCATCCTGTCGATGCTCTAACTCTCGAACTCAGAGGCTTCGCCATGAATTCCGGCCCCAGCCCCAGGCCCCAAGCCCCAGGCCCTCTGTCACGCATGGACATCGAGATCTCTTCCGCGTCGCCTGCGGACACACCTGTGATCCTGTCCTTGATCCGGGAGCTCGCGGAGTTCGAGCGACTATTGGATCAAGTTACGGCGACCGAGGAAGAGCTGCGCGAGCACCTGTTCGTACGTCGTGCCGCAGAGGTCGTGCTGGCGCGCAAGGACGGCGAGGTCGTGGGCTTCGCGCTCTTCTTCCACAGCTTCTCGACGTTCCTGGGCAAACCGGGGATCTACCTCGAAGACCTCTATGTCAGACCGAAGTATCGCGGGTTCGGGTGCGGCGCCGCGCTGCTTCGCCACCTAGCGCGACTCGCGGTGGAGCGCAAGTGCGGGCGCCTCGAGTGGTCCGTGCTCGATTGGAATCAACGCGCGATCGACTTTTATAAGAGTCTCGGTGCGGAGCCGCTCGACGAGTGGACGATGTATCGCGTCACCGGCGAGGCACTGAGGCGCCTCGCGCAGTGCAAGGTGTAGAGTCAGAAGCGCGCGCCGCACTTCTTCTTACCTCACACTTACTTACACGTTACACACGCGCCGCGTCCTCGCCCGCGACCGCCGCATCCTCGCTGCGCCGCTCGCGAAACCCCATGACGCGATTGCGTCCCGCTTGCTTCGCGGAATAGAGCGCGAAATCCGCCGCTTCGAACATCTTCTCCGCGCTCTCGAAGCTCGCTTGAGAGAGGCTCGCATAGCCCACGCTGATCGTGATTGCGAGATCTCCCGCGAGCGCCTCTTGCACGCTTGCGCGTAGCCGCTCCGCGAGTCTAGCTGCCTCGGGCTCGTCGACGCCCGGAAGGATCACCGTGAACTCTTCGCCGCCGAAACGGCACGCGGTGTACGGCTTGCGCGTGTGGCGCCGCAGCGAATTTGCGACGATCTTGATGGCTTCGTCTCCTTGCACGTGACCATGACGATCGTTGTAGGCCTTGAAGTGGTCGATATCGAGTACGAGCAGCGACAACGGCCGCCTCAGGTGCTTCGCGACCGCAAGCTCGTTGCGCAGCTTGTCGTCGAAGAGACGCCGGTTGCCGAGCAGCGTGAGCGAATCCGTCCGGCTCTGGTGTTTGAGCTCGTTCATGCGGCTGCTCAGCGTCATCGAGAGCAGGACCATTTCGACGAGCGAGCCGAGCTGCCAGCCATGATGCGTGAAAAACGTGTGCGGCAGCGTGCCGAACGTTTTCAGCAGAAACACGATGGACCCCGCGAGGAAGAATCCCCAGGCTAGCAAGTAGAAGCGTGCGGGACGAGAGCCCGAGATCATGCTCGCGGTGCCGAGGACGAGCATGAACACCACGCACGCCATGATCATGAACGTGAGCGGCACGATGATCTGAGCGTAGCCGACGAGCGGTGTCAGAAGGAGCGACCCGACGAAAACGAGCTGCAATCCTTTCGCGACGCGATCGAGCTGCGGGGTGAAGTCCGCGGCACGAAGAATCACGCGCTAGAACTGCAGTGCGGCGAATGCGGCAAGGTGCAGCAACACGAGCAAGCTCGTATTCGCCCACTGCGGACTGTTCGGCCAGAAATACTGAAACGCGAGCCCATTGTTGATCAGCATGTAGAGCCCGAAGAGCGCGACGTACGCGAAGTACGCGAAGAACGCCTTGTCGCGTACGGCCACGAACACGAGCCCGCTCCAGACGAGCAACATCACGACGCAGCCGAAATAAATTCCGTATGCCAACTGCTCGCGGCTGAGCGCTGCAAGCATCTGCGGCGCGTCGGCGAGCGCGAGATTGATGTCGATCGGACCTTGCGATTCGTAGCGAAGGTAGACGGTGTGCTCGCTGTGCGGCGGTATGGTCAACGGAAAGATGAAGTCGCGATGTGCGACCGGACGCGACGAGAACACGCGCCGATCGCCGGTCGCGTACTCGAGCCAGCCGCCGTCCGCACCCGGTGCGTAGAAATCGAGATAGTCGATCAGCGGGTACGTCTGGCGTAAGAAACGCTGCACTGCAGCGTCCGTGTCGTTGTTGAGCGTGAGACGCACCCACCATACCGACTTCGTGAAGCCGATGTTGAGCGCCTCGGGAGGTACGGGGACGAAACGGTCTCAGTAGGCAGGCGCGACGATGGCTTCGATCGTAAGCTCACCCTCGGCCTCCTCGAGCAGCTCGATTCGAACCGTATCGGTCGTGTCGACCGGCGCGGCATACGACGGTCCGACGGCAAACAAGAACAACGCAAGCACGACCGCGCGCCATGGCGGTCTCGCGCCACTCGCCATACGAGCGTTTCGCCACGCGTTGCCGTCGAACCACATGTTCTCGCACTTCCTCTTCGCGAACGCTCGCTGAACCGTTGGTGCGGCCGCCCTAATGGTCGTATTCGCGGCGGCCGAAGCGGAGTATGCGGGAGAAACGTGCTCGCGCGCACACTCTTCAGACGATTTTTCGCGCAGCGAAACAGTGACTTCCAGCACACGGCACGGTACTTTTCGGATGACAGCGGGTGTGTCGCCTCCGTGACATGCCTCCAGTGAACAAGACAAAGAACATCACAGGGAGAGGCACGCGATGAAACGCATCGCTAAATGGCTATTGGGCCTCGTCGTGGTCGCGTTCGTGGCGGCGCTTGCCGGGTTCGCGTGGTTTGTCCTGTGGCCGGCACA
>JAAYXG010000172.1 GCA_012516015.1 Lysobacteraceae bacterium
CGCGCCCAGGAGGTAGCGAACGCGACCGAGGAGTACGTTCGCGAGAATCCCTGGCAATCCGTGGGCATCGCGGCCGGCTTCGGTCTCTTGCTCGGCTTGTTGCTCAGCCGGCGTTGAGCTCGATGGCCGCGCATCACGACCAAGAATCGGTCTCGGAGGGCGGCATGTTCCGATCGCTGAGCCGCTTCTCGAGCACGCTGCTTGGCATCGTGCATACGCGAATCGAGCTGCTGCGTACCGAGCTGCAGGAAGAGGTTCAGTATGCGGCGAAGCTTGCGCTCTGGGGTTTCGTGGCGGCGTTCGCTGGGCTGATGGCGTTGTTCATGGGGGCGCTCACGGTCGTGTTCGCCTTCTGGGACACCCATCGCCTTGCCGCCTCTCTCGCCATGGTCGGCCTGTTCGTGGTGATCGCGATTGCCGCGGTGCTGGTAACTTCGCACAAGCTTCGCACCAAACCGCCGATGTTGGACGCGACGCTCGCCGAGCTCGCCAAGGATCGGGATCGATTGCGGGCGCGATCGTGAGCCGTACCCGTTTGGATAGGTCGTCGCAGCTCGCGCTCAGGCGCGAGGAGCTGCGCGTCCAGTGCGAGCTGCAGCGGCAGGAGTTGGCACAACACGCGGCCGTCATCGAGGGCGAGCTGAGTCGTATCGATCGTACCGTTACTGTCATACGTTCCTTCCTCAACAAGCCTACGCTCATCGCCGCGGCCGCCGTGGCGCTCGCGCTAATCGGCCCCGCTCGCGCGCTACGCTGGATCAGCAAAGGTGCGATGTGGTACGGGGTCGCGAAACGTATGCTTGGAACGTTCAGCGCGTTCCGTCACACGCGCGTAGGCACGAATCAATTGACAGTCGACAGCTGACTAGAGGAAGGAAGCAACGCTTTTCCGAGCGTCACCCGGTTCCACGGATCCTGCGAAGCAATTCCGCGGCATGCCTGCGGCTGACTTCGAGTACCGATCCGCACTCGCGCATCCGTACGACGTACTGACCCGCACCCGTCCGTTCGACGGCCGAGATGTATTTCTCGGCCACGAGCGCGTTGCGATGGATCCGAATGAAGTCGGGCGAGAATTCTTCG
Organism: Lysobacteraceae bacterium; assembly: GCA_012516015.1. Taxonomy (GTDB): domain Bacteria; phylum Pseudomonadota; class Gammaproteobacteria; order Steroidobacterales; family Steroidobacteraceae; genus Steroidobacter. The sequence goes on from JAAYXG010000172.1 coordinate 1,084, forward strand.
GCTAGGGACTTCAGCGATTCGTCGATCAAGTTCTCGCCGCCCTTGTGCTTGACGGTCACGTACTTCTGGTCGGCGAGAAAGAAGTAGATGTCGGGTACGGGAATGAGGCGCAACTGCTCGCCGAGCCGCGCGCAAATCTGTTCGCGCTTGTGCTCGATGCGAGCGGATTCCGCGACTTTCTGCAGTCGGCTCGGAGAAATACGTCCGGCGTGTCGCAGTGCGTGCGCGAGCTTTTCCTTCCGCACGGGCTTCAATAAGTAACCGACCGCTTCGGTTTCGAACGCATCGACTGCGTATTGATCGTACGCCGTCGTGAAGATGACGGCGGGCGGGTCTTCGAGCGAATCGATGTGTCGGGCGACTTGAATGCCCGACAGCCCCGGCATGCGCACGTCGAGCAGCACGACATCCGGCTTGAGCTCGCCGCAAACGGAAAGCGCTTCCTCTCCGTTCTCGGCTTCGGCAATGACTTCGCAATCCTCGATCTCAGCGAGCAGTCGGCGCAATCGCTCCCGCGCCGGCGGTTCGTCGTCGACGATCAGCAATTTCATGAGTACGGCGAGCTTCCTTCCAACAAGGGCGAATCAGCATACGGAAAGATGAGCCGAGCGCAAAATTCCCCGTTTTCGAGCTCGGTTTCGACGCGGGCGCGGCCCGGCCAGGCAAGCTCGAGCCGCTGCCGGATGTTCTCGAGCGCCATGCGGTTGCCTTCGCGCTCTCCATAGCCGGCCTCGTGCGCCATTGGGTTGCGCACCTCGATCTGCAGCGCATCCCCGACTCGCGATCCGCTGATCGCGATGCGACCGCCTTCGGGCAGCGTCTCGATGCCGTGGTACACCGCGTTCTCGAGCAGCGGTTGCACGATCAAAGAAGGAACGCGCGCATTGAGCGGGAGCTGGTCGATATCCCATTCGACTCGCAGGCGCTTACCCAGGCGGAGCTCTTCGATGCGCGCGTGCGTGCGCGCGATCTCGATCTCCTCCTCGAGCGAAATGCGGGTGGTCGCATCGTTGAGGCTGGCGCGAAACAAGTCTGCGAGATCTTCCACCGCCTGCTCCGCCTGCTCCGGATTCGACCGTGTCAGCGATGCGATCGTATTCATGCTGTTGAACAGGAAGTGAGGACGGATGCGCGCCTGCAGCGCGCGAATGCGCGCGAGCGCCTCCATCTCGATGCTGCGCTGATGCTGTGCGTTGATGTAGAAGTAGCGAAGCGCGAGCGCGCTCACGATGAAGCCGACCGCGACATTGCGCAGCAGGAAGCCCGCGTGGTCCCGCGGGAAGATGCTAAATGCGGCGTTATCGGCGTCGATGTTCCAGTAGCGCCCGACCTGGAAGACGACCTCGGAGACGATGGCGACGGTCGCAACCAACAGCAGAATCGCGATGCTCGCGGCCCGTGCGGTCGGCAGCGTGTGCAGCCAGCCGCGCGTACGGCAGAGAACGGCGGTGCACGTGAGTCCGACCCACAACAAGAACAAGGAGCTCGTCGCGAGGTCTGTCCAGAAGTTGTCATGGAGCGCTTGGCGGGCGATCGCAAAGACCAGGGCAACGAGCTCGACGATCAAAACGACCGCCAACACGGCGCGCGA
>JAAYXG010000173.1 GCA_012516015.1 Lysobacteraceae bacterium
CTCGACAGCGTGATGGAGGGGGAGACCATCAACGATCGCTCGATCGACGTACGCCGATATTCGAGCGCGGACGAGGCAAGCGAATGCCACGTCCTTTTCATCGGTCAGCGTTCGAGGGCGGAGCTTCGCCGCACGCTCGAGCGGCTGCAAGGCAAGCCCATCCTCACGGTCGGCGAGACCGCCGATTTCGCGAGCACGGGCGGCGTGATTCGCTTCTTCATGGAAGGCAATCGAGTGCGCCTCGAGATCAACCCGCGGGCGGCCGATGCCGCTCAGCTGCGATTGAGCTCGAAGCTGCTGCGCAGCTCCCAGATCCTCGCGCACAGGGGGAACTAGGGATGCACAGTCCGCGTCCCGTTCGTCAACGTTTGATGAGCATCATGCTCCTCACGAGCGCGGCGGCGATCGCGCTCATGACGATCGGATTCGGAAGCTACGAGTACATCGCCGCCCGCAATCGGCTGATGGAGAACGTGTCGACGCTCGCGCAAATCATTGCGGCGAACAGCACGGCCGCGCTCGCATTCCGCGACGAGCGAGGCGCCTATGACGTGCTTGCCTCTTTGAGGTCCGAGCCCAGCATCACCGCCGACGTGTTGTACGACCAGGACGGCACGATCTTCGTGCGGTACTCGGCCGACGAGACGAAACATCGGGCTCCGGCGCGCGCCGGCCCGGATGGATTCGCTTTCGCCTCCGGCTACCTCGAAGGGTTCGAGCCGGTGCGAGAGCTCGAGAACCAGCGCCTCGGCACGTTGTACCTGCGAGCGGACCTCGGTGTCGTGTATCAACGTTTCTGGCTGTACGGGCTCATCGCGGCGTTCGTCATGAGCGCCTCGCTCCTGCTCGCCTACTTCCTTTCGCGCGTGCTTCAGGATCGCATCTCGGGGCCGATTCACGCGCTCGCCAATACCGCGCGTGCCGTTTCGGAGCGAGGCGATATTTCGGTGCGCGCACCTCCTTCGGAGGAAGGCGAGTTCGCAGTGCTGACGACCGCGTTCAATCAGATGCTGTCGCGAATCGATGCGCAGAACTCCGCGCTCAAGGAAAACGAGCAGCGGCTGCACGCGCAGCTCGCGCGTCTCGATCTGCTGCAGCGGACGACGCGCGCGATCGGAGATCGGCTCGACCTGCAGAGCATCTTTCAGGTCATCTTGCGCAGCCTCGAGGACAATCTACCGATCGACTTCGGCTGCGTATGCCTCTTCGACGGATCCACCTTGACGGTCGAAACGATCGGCGCGAAGAGCGTGCCGCTCGCGAAGACGATGGGGATCGAGCCCAAATCGGAGCTGCCGATCGATCAGAACGGCTTGTCGCGCTGCGTTGGCGGCGTGCTCGTACATGAACCCGATGTGCGCGGCAGCGACTTCGCTTTCCCGCAGCGCCTGGCTGCGGCGGGGCTGCGCTCCTTCGTCGCCGCGCCGCTCATCGTCGAGAGCAAGGTGTTCGGCGTGCTCATCGCAGCGCGCACGGGCGCAAATGCCTTCAGCAGCCCGGACTGCGAGTTCTTGCGGCAGCTGAGCGAGCACGCGGCGCTCGCGAGTCACCAGACGCAGCTCTACACGGCGCTGCAGGAGGCTTACGACAACCTGC
>JAAYXG010000174.1 GCA_012516015.1 Lysobacteraceae bacterium
AAAATGTGATACCCATCTTCGTCGCTCCGGCGGAGGCCGGAGTCCAGGCATCTGCGCGCATGGCGCGCCGCGTCTTTTGCCTATAGGGGTCGGGGAGCAGTATCGCTGCTCCCCGCCCTCCGAACCGTACGGGCGGTTCTCCCGCATACGGCTCTCCGGTCAGTGGTTATCTACATCGAGATTGGCGTTCAAGAGCGTGAGCTAGCGAGAGGGTGAATAGCCCGCGCTCAACAAAGTAGGCGTTGCTCCAGCGGCGATGATCCTCTGGTGTCACACCTCGTCCGGGACGATGTGCGTGGTGTCGTAAGATCGAGCGCAGCCGGCGACGGATGAACCCATCCAACGCGCGAAAAGTGTACACATGGGCATGCTTGAAGTAGTTGAACCAGCCACGCAGCATGGGATTGAGCGCATCGATCACGCTCTGCAGTGATTGCCCTCCCGTGCGTCGCGTACGCTGGCGCACCCGATCCTTGAACGAGCGCAGACTCTTGCGCCGAACAGTGCGCCGGCCCGCTTCAAACCGGTAACCGAGAAAGTCAAAACCTTCTCCGGGCACGCGGCAGTCGCCAATACGGGTCTTGTGGGGATGCAGCTGCAATCCGTGGGCGTGCATCCATGCCTGTACGTGCTCCAGTGCCGATTGAGCTTGCTCTTGGGTATCGCACAGGATCACAAAGTCATCGGCGTAGCGCACCATGCGGTAGCCATACCGATCTATCTGTAAATCGAACTCGTGCAAGTACACATTCGCGAGCAAGGGGCTAATCACCGCCCCTTGCGGGGTGCCCCTCATCGGCGTCCACTCCCCCATCAGCTCCAGCACGCCTGACTTAAGCCACTGTCGTAGCAAGCCCAATACGCGCCCGTCGCTGATGCGCTGTTCGATCCGCTGTAGCAGCGCGTCATGCGCAATGCTGTCGAAGTAGTGGGCGATATCCGCGTCCACCACCCAACAGTGCCCCGCCTGCAGCGCTTGGGCCACCTCGCGCAGCGCATCCTTGCAGCCGCGTTGTGGCCGAAAGCCATAGCTCATCGCCAGAAACTCCTTCTCGAAAATCGGTTCGATCACCAGCTTCAGCGCCGTTTGTACGATCCGATCTTTGATCGTCGGAATCCCGAGCCTTCGCCATTGCCCCGCTGCCTTGGGAATCTGCACTTCCCGGACCCTCTGCGCTCGGTAGCTCCCCGTGCGCAGCGCTCCTTCCAGCTCCTTCAAGTGCCGCTCGGCGTGGCGGGCAAAATCCTCAATGCTCTGCCCGTCTACACCGCTCCCCCCAGCCCTGCTCGCCACCTGCTGCCAGGCGATCCGCAGCGTCTCGGGCGCATACACCTTGTCGATCAAACTAAACCACTTGCCTCCTTTTACCCCCTTCTCTAGGGCCGCCAACATCCGCTCACTCCAGATCGATGCTTCCACCCACGACCATCTCTCGGTCACAGCTTCGCTGCCTGGGGCTTCTGAAACGTGCTTAGCTGTCTCCAACACTCTCGCTCCTATCTCTGCATCGGCTTCCAGCGTTCGCGAATCCACCTCCCTGCCTTGCCTTCCCTCAGTGCCGTTTATGCTACCGACACCTGTGATGGCCCTCTTCGACCATCGCGGTACTACGCAGGCTCTGACTTCCACGCACCTTCACTCAGCGCGTGGATCTCCCCGCTCCAGACACCTCACCTTCTTGACGTTCCGTCCTCAAACACGTGGCGCTGCCCACATATCGCTTTAGCCGCCATCCCAGCGTATGCAGTGTGTTCCAGGCTTCGTCTTGGATCCGCAGACTCGCCGCAGCACTCCGCCGAATCAGGTTCGTTATCCTACGGACCGCCAGTTCGTCTCCGGTTGCTCTCCACCTTGCCTCACGGCAACGCAGTTACCTTCGACTACGAGGTCATGGCTTGCCTCGACGCGGACTTCCACCGCGCTGATGAGATGCCCTCTCGGGCGCACGGATCCCGGCCTTCGCCGGGACGACAATGGTTTGAGTCTCGCCGGATTCAATGCGCGCGGTTGTTCGCGATTCTTCGCGTCAATTCGTTGTGTTCGTGATTTTCCCCCGGACAGTAGTGCGCTTTCGCAAGGATGACGCCGACGTGGCGTCGGCTTTGCGTGCTTCGCGAGAGTTTTCTTGGGCTCAGCCAGCCATCATGCGCTGGAGGTACTCCTGACGATCCAAGCGAATCGTGATCTCTCGCTCGAGGTCGTCCAGCACGACGAGCGACGTCTCGAAGCGATTCACGGTCACGGGACGGACGTCCGTGCCTTTCGTCGAGTGTTGGATCATGTACGTGTGGTAGCCGCCGCCGTGGAGCGAGGCGAACTGGATCAGAATGCGTGTCGTGCCGGGATGTGCCTCGTCGTTGATACGCTCGTCGCAGATGACGAGGAACGCTTGCCTCTCCGACGACGCCGCCGAAAAGGCGCCGGCGTCACGCAATTCCGTCAAGAACGTTCGAATCTGCCGCCTCAACTTCTCCCAAGCCGCCGGGGAGCGCGGTGCAACCACCGACCATTTGGTGCCGCGCGCAATCGCGTCGACGACGAACTGGGCGAAGCGCTGCTGCGACAGATACGAGCCGTCGGGCGATGCGCTCGCACCGCATGCGAGCGTACGCAAAGCAGGCCGGCGCGGATCGGGGCTGCGCACGGTTTGCAGCACGTTTGCGCCGTTCGCGGCGAGTTTCCAACGATCGGCGTCCCGCACCTCCACCGCCAAACGCACGCCGCCGCGCAATAGCGGCTCCGGCTCGCGGACCGCAACCGCCGCGGAGACCGCATCGCCGGCTCTCGAGAGCAATCCCGCAACGGCGCCGCCGTTCGCGAACGTTTCCAGGCGGCCGCGCAATCGATCCCTCGTCACGATGCGCGGATAGAACATGACCGCGTTTTCGCAACGAAAGTCCAACGTGCGCAACGACTCGACGGCCTGCCCGGGCGTTTCCCAACTGGCTGGCGGATCGACGATGAGCATGGCACGGCGCTCGCGGCAGAACTTCGCCGCAACGAGCAGCGTGCTGACGCCGACATCGTGCGTCCGAGACAACGGCGGGATGTAGACGAACGCAAGATCGTCGACGCTCTGGAGTGCGAACAGCCCCGTGCCGCGCGCGGCCGAGCCGATCACGTCATAGTCGCTGATCGGTCGTCCGTCGTCGCCGTCCGGATTCGAATTCACGTAGCCGATCGGCAGGTTCGTGCCCGGCATCAGCGTGCGATCGGGGCGCTGCTGCGGCATCGCACCCTTGACGCGCACGAGCGTCGACTCGAGCAGAACCTGCGGTAGATACCGCGGAGATTCCGGGTCCGCGGATACGGCGCGGAAGGTTTCTTGCTCCT
>JAAYXG010000175.1 GCA_012516015.1 Lysobacteraceae bacterium
CATGACGAACTGGGAGCCTGCCGATATCGTGCGCGTCGATGCGGAATTTCGTCGCCGCAACCTGCCGCGTCCGCGGCTGGTTCAATTGCAGTACAACGTGGCACGTCGCTCGATCGTCGAAAGCGCAGCGATGACCCGAATGTTTGCCGAAACGAAGGTCAAGTTGTGTGCCGCGTTCGCGCTCGAAGGCGGCATTCTCGGTGGACATCTACAACGCGAGCGGGTCCAGCCGACGGAGTTCGCCAAGGGCAAGGTGCCTCATGAACGCAATATCGCACGCGATGCAGGCGGCATTCGCGAGCAGATTCGCGCCAACATGCCGGCGTTCACGGCCGCGGCCGCAACGCTCGGCGTTACGCCGGCGCAACTTGCACTGGCTTTCTGTTTGTCGCATCCATCGCTTGCCACCGTGCTGACGGGCGTCACGCGTCTGGACAATCTCGAAGAGAACATTGCAGCGATCGAGCTCGCGAAGCGGCGCGATGAGTTGCTACGGATCGTGCAGCCGTTCGGCATCGAGCAGTCGGCACATCCGGAGCTGTTCTCTCCATATAGCGCGTAAGAGCACGTTCATGAGCTGTCGTATGTCGAACATCACGACTACCAATGGTGTCCATGCAACCTGTCTATGTTTCACACGGCTACCATCGCGACAGAGAAGGTAGGTCTTCCTTGCACGGTGCAGTTGACTACGCGCGAATGGCGCAACACGTGCCTCAGCTAAAGCAAAAGGGTTGTAAATGAAGTCACAGCATTCAAGACACGATCATGGGGCGATCGACGCCACTGCGCCGATGCGCTCGCGGGTTGCGCACGCCGTCGCAGCAACGTTGTTGCTCGCGAGCACTGCCGCAATGGCTCAGAGCGAGGGCGATGCAGCGCAAATCATGACCGTTGAAGAGATAGTCGTCACCGGTACGCACATTCGAGGCGTCACTGCACCAGTCGGGTCCGATCTGACGGTTGTGGACTCAGAAGCGCTGATGCAGTTTCCCGCGACGAGCGCGGTAGAAAGCCTGAATCGTCTGCCGGGCTTCGCGGCCATCGGCTACAACGCGGCGATGAAAACGGCGGTGGGCCCCGGCGCGCAAGCGGGTAACGCGTCGCGCGGATCGGATATCAATCTGCGCGGCATCGGTCCGCGTGCGACGCTTGTGTTGTTCGATGGTGCGCGTCGTCCACCGACGGGCACGACGGGCAAGGGCACGGATTCCTCGATGCTGCCAATGTTGGCCTTGGAACGCGTCGAAGTCGTTGCAGATGGCGGTTCGGCGATCTATGGGTCGGATGCGGTGGCGGGGGTCGTGAACTTCGTGCCGCGCAAAACATTCGACGGCATTCAAACCCAGGTGCGGTATGGCTTCGCCGACGACTATGACACGCAGTTCGGCGGCATCGTCGGTGGCCGCGAATGGAATGGCGGCGGTTTCGTACTGTCGGCCGAAATCAATCGCCAATCGAACCTGTCGGGTCTCGACCGCAGCTTCTTCCGTTCCGATCTGACCGCACGAGGCGGCGGCGACTACCGCAGCACCGACTGCGTGAACATCGTTGTCGACGGAGTGTCCTATGCTATTCCGGCGGGTGGCGTGACACCTGCGACAGCGAATCAGCTCGTCCCAAACACGGTGAATCGCTGCGAAATCACGCGGCAGGCAGACATCCTTCCTGAACAAGAGGTCAAGAGCATCTACGGTTCGTTCCAGCAAGAGATCGGCGATCGGCTGACGGTGAACGTGCGCGGTCTGTGGTCTGAGCGCGAGTGGACGACCATGGAGACCGAGGCCGGTTCACAGCACAATCACTCGACCGTCGTGGTGCCAGAGACGAATGCGTTCTTCGTGCGCCCACCGGGCACGACCGGTCCGGTTCAAGTCGGCTTCAACTTCGGTCCGGATTACGGCCTGATCGAATCGAACGGCGCCGTGGAATACAAGAGCATCGGTGCAGGTTTGGAGTTTCAGATCTCCGATACTTGGCGCGCATCTTTGAAACACGACTACTCGGAGATCGACGATCGCTGGGCGACCATTGGCCTATTCAACCCTGCTCTGACGGCAGCGCTCGCCAGCAGCGACCCGGCGGTGGCGTTCAACGTGTTCGGTCCGCCGGGATCGAATGGCTACGCGAAGGCGAGCGAGCTGTTCCGGAATTATTTCGATCCCACCGCGATGTATGAGATGAGTCAGACGCGCGTAGGCGTCGATGGGCGGTTGTTCGATCTGCCTGGCGGCGCCGTGCGCCTGGCGTTGGGCGGTGAGTACTACGAGCTCGAAACCGTGCAAGGCAATACGATTGGCGATGTGCGTACGTTGCCCGAACGTCCGTTCTCGGTCCGCAATC
>JAAYXG010000176.1 GCA_012516015.1 Lysobacteraceae bacterium
ACGGGCGATGAGCAAGGCCGTGCCTACCGCGACCGGGCCAGCGAATGGTTGCAGCACCTGATGGAGATGCCGCACGGCGGCAATTCGGAAGAGTTCATGGAGAGCGTCAAGCTCGATCTCTTCCCCGACAAGGTGTACGTCTTCACCCCGCGCGGAGAAATCCGGCGCTTGCCGCGCAACGCGACCGCCGTCGATTTTGCCTATTCGGTGCACACCGACATCGGCAATCATTGCGTCGCTGCGAAAGTCGATCGTCGCCTCGTTCCCTTGCGCACCCCGCTGCGCAACGGTCAGACGGTGGAGATCATCACGGCCAAAGGCGCAACGCCGAATCCCGGTTGGGTGAACTTCGTCGTCACCGCGAAGGCGCGCGCGGCGATTCGTCACTATCTCAAGAGCCTCAAGCATTCGGAGGCCGTCGTGCTCGGCCGACGCCTGCTCAATCAGGCGCTCGCAGATCTGTCGCTCTCGTTGAAGAAGATCCCGGAAGAGCGGCTGCAAGCTGCCGCGATCGAGCTCAATCTGAAGACGCCCGAGGAGTTGTTCGAGAAGATCGGTTTGGGCGAACGGCTTGCGCCGCTCGTCGCGCGCAAGCTCTTGCCGCCGGATGAGTCGAGCCCGCCAGAACCCGTCGCGCAGGCGGGCGCGCTCGCCATCGCGGGTACGGAAGGCATGGTCGTGAGCTACGCGCGCTGCTGCTTCCCGATCCCGAACGATCCCATCATGGGCTATCTGTCGAGCGGTCGCGGCGTCGTCATCCATCGCGAAGCCTGCGGGAACCTGCGCAACTATCGCAAGCAGCCGGACAAGTGGATCTCGGTCACGTGGCAGCCGAATCTCGATCGCGTCTTCAACGTCGAGGTGCGCATCGACGTGACGAATCGCATGGGCGTGCTCGCCGCGATCGCTTCCAACATCGCGAGCACGGAAACGAACATCGAGTACGTCGCGGTGGACGAACGCGATGGCGATGCCTCGACCCTCATCTTCGACCTACAAGTCCGCGATCGCAAACATCTCGCCCACGTGATCAAGAACCTGCGCCGTATGCCCGAAGTGTTGCGCGTCTCGCGCATGCTCGCCTAACCGGAAGTGTTCAGCGGGTAGGGGATAGGGGATAGTCAGACGCAAACGCGCCGCGTTTGCCTGGTAAAGTTGCTTCTGACTATCCCCTACCCCCCGATCATTGACCCCTAAGCGGAGCGACAATGTCGCGAGAAATCATTTCCACTCCCCACGCCCCCCAGGCCATCGGCGCTTACTCGCAAGCCGTGAAGTGCGGCAATACGGTGTATGTGTCCGGACAGATTCCGCTAGATCCTGCGACGGGCGAGCTCGTACAAGGCTCGATGGAAGCGCAGATCCGACGCGTGTTCGACAATCTTCAGGCGATCGTGAAAGCCGCGAACGGCGAGCTGTCGCACGTCGCGAAGCTGAACGTGTTCCTCACCGACCTCACGCATTTCGCGCTGCTCAACAAGATCATGGCGGAATACTTCAGCGAGCCCTTTCCCGCGCGCGCCGCGATCCAAGTCGCCGCGTTGCCGAAGGGCGCGGCCGTCGAGATGGATTGCGTGGTCGAGCTGCAGTGAACCTCTAGGCTCTGGGCTCTGGCCGGAAGAGAAGACACGACGCGTGCCGTATCATGAGTCTGCAGTCGTCCTCTCGTGCACCCGGGAGATTCGCGGGACTCTTTTCCGACGGTCAACCGTCAACTATCAACCGTCAACTCGTCCTAGCTGACGAACGGCCGAGAACGCATCGAACACACTTGCCAAGGAAGGCGCCATGACCACACCGATTCGAGCACCGGAAGATAAGACCATTCGAGAGCGGGGAATCAGCACACCGCGTTCGAGCATGGCGCCCGAGTCGCGCCCCGTCACCGCGCTGCGCGGCGTCGGCGCGGCGCTGGCAGAACGCCTCGCGAAGCTCGACATCTTCACGGTCCAAGATCTGCTCTTCTTGCTGCCGCTGCGGTACGAAGATCGTACTCAGATCGTTCCGCTCGGCTCCTTGAGCGGCGGCGAGCGCGCGGTCGTCGAGGGAGAGGTGCTGCTTGCCGAAGTCGCGTTTCGCGGACGCCGTCAGCTGCTCGTGCGCATCGCCGACGGCACCGGCTCCTTGACGCTGCGCTTCTTCCATTTCTCGAACGCACAACATCAAGCGCTGACGCGCGGCACTCGTTTGCGGTGCTATGGAGAAGTGCGCCGCGGTCCGACTGGCCTGGAGATCGTGCACCCCGAATATCGACGCGTGGCGACCGGCGAAGCGGGCGCGGCGGAAGCCACGTTGACGCCGATGTACCCGCTCACGGAAGGCGTGCAACAGGGCCGCTTGCGTCAGCTCACCGCGCTCGCATTGAAAGAGCTCGCGACGCACTCCCTGACCGATTGGATTCCGCCGGCCGTGCTCGGGGAGCTCGAGCTGCCGTCGTTGCGAGAGGCGCTCGAATATGTGCATCGCCCGCCGCCCGATGCGGACGTGGGTCTGCTCGCGAGCGTGAAGCATCCTGCCCAGCGTCGACTCGCGTTCGAGGAGCTGCTCGCGCATCAGTTGAGCCTCAGGCTGCTGCGTCAGGAGATCCAAGCGGACCCTGGCTGGCCCTTCGAATCGCAAACCGACGCGCTGGTCGAGCGCTTTCTCGCGTCGCTCCCCTTTCGGCCCACCCGTGCGCAACTGCGAGCATGGCGTGAAATCGAAGCCGACCTGAGCAAGGCGAGCCCGATGCTGCGGCTCGTGCAAGGCGATGTCGGCAGCGGCAAGACGGTCGTCGCCGCCATGTCGGCGTTGCGGGCGGTCGATGCGGGCTTTCAGGTCGCGCTGATGGCCCCGACCGAGCTCCTCGCCGAACAGCATGCGCGCAACTTCGCGAATTGGCTCGCGAGCCTGGACGTGCCGCTCGTGTTCTTGTCCGGAAAGCGAACCGGCGCGGCGCGCAGACGCGCGCTCGAGGAGCTCGCCTCCGGACACGCGAAG